>JBBIKO010000088.1:0-7335 GCA_037445415.1 Bacteroidota bacterium | reverse complement strand
CATAATAAATATAATTTTTACAAAATTACTATTATCTTAACTAAAAAAAAATTACAAAGAAATTTTATATGAATTTATGAATAAAATGCTTTTTTCTATTTTATCGTACATAGTAACATCATTTTCAATAAATGGGACATAATTTCTATAGTTTGAAATAAAATTTAGTAAGAATGGACTTGTTTTAAGTGGTTTTCTAAATTCTAAGGCTTGTGCAGCATTGAATAACTCTATGGCAAGTATTCTTTTTGAGTTTTGCGCAACTTTGTATGCTTTTGTTGCTGCATTAGCACCCATACTAACATGATCTTCTTGCCCTTGTGATGATTCAATACTATCAACTGAAGCAGGTGTACATAATATTTTATTCTGGTTAACAATAGAAGCAGCTGTGTATTGTGGTATCATAAATCCCGAATTTAATCCAGGATATTTTACTAAAAAAGGAGGCAGTCCTCTCTTTCCGCTTAAAAGTTGATATGTCCTTCGTTCTGATATACTTCCTAATTCAGCTAAAGCAATACTTAAACTGTCGAGCGATATAGCTAAGGGTTGTCCGTGAAAATTTCCTGCAGAAATAATTAAATCTTGATCCGGAAAAATTGTAGGATTATCTGTTACAGCATTTATTTCTCTATTAATAATATCTGCGACATAATCAATAGTATCTTTTGATGCACCATGAACTTGTGGAATACACCTAAATGAATAAGGGTCTTGAACATGTTTTTTTTCTTGTTTAATTATCTCACTCCCCTCTAATATTTGTAGAAATCTTTTTGCAGTAATTTCTTGTCCTTTATGAGGTCTAATTTTTTGTATCAATGGATGAAATGGTTCTATTCTACAATCAAATGCTTCTAATGAAATTGCTGCAATAATATCAGCTAAATATGACAATTTGAAGGCTTCAAATAATGTAACTACTGCATAGGCAGTCATAAATTGTGTGCCATTTAGCAACGCTAACCCTTCTTTTGATTTTAATTGTATTGAAT
This sequence comes from Bacteroidota bacterium, assembly GCA_037445415.1. GTDB lineage: Bacteria > Bacteroidota > Bacteroidia > Bacteroidales > GWA2-32-17 > Ch61. Next base: position 6,337 of record JBBIKO010000088.1, on the reverse strand, counting down.
CCCATCCTAATTCTTTATACACTTCAGATGTTTTACATTTTTTGTTTTTGTAATAAACTTCTCCCATTCCTAATAATGGCAACGATAGATGTGCTAACGGCGATAAGTCTCCTGATGCTCCTAACGAGCCTAATTCATATATTACTGGTAAAATATTATTATTATACATATCTATTAAACGTTGAACAGTAGATAATTGAACTCCACTATAACCTTGAGCTAATGATTGAATTTTTAATAAAATCATAAGTTTAACAATGTGTAAAGGAACTTCATCGCCAGTACCACAAGCGTGCGAAACAACCAAATTCTTTTGTAAAGTAGCCAGTTCGTCGAACGAAATGCTTACATCGCACAAAGCTCCAAAACCAGTTGTAACACCATAAATTGGATAAGAATAGCTTTTAATTTTATTATCGAGATATTCGCGACACTTTGTTATATTTTGTTTTGCATTTTCAGACAATTCTATTTTAGTGTCATTTTCTATTAGTTCATATATTGATTCAAAATCTAATGGTTTCGTTGAAATATAATATATATCCATAATTTTAAATTTTAATTTAACAAAATATTCATTATTTAGTATTATTAGAAAGCCGAAATTTAGAAATAAGTTAAAATAGGCTGGTTCTATTTAGTTTAATAAGATAATTGAGTATAAATATCATTTCTAATTTTTTTGCAAAAATAGTCAAATTTTCAAATTATCTGAAAAAATGGAATTTAAAATTATTTTTTTATAAAGTTTTCGTAGTATCTATTAAGTATTATTTCTGCGGCTTCGATAGGATTGATTTTATTTAATATAACCTTTTCTTCATAGTTTTTTAGTAATTGCTTAATGTTTGTATTAGTAAGAAAATTTTCTTTGAGCATATCGAACATAGACTCGTACATCCAGTGTTTAGCTTGTTTTTTTCTACGATTTTCGAAAGTTTTGTTAGTTTTTGTATACTTTATATAGTTTTGGATTATTTCATATAGTTCATTCAGTCCGTGGCCTGTAGTAGATGAGCAAGTGCAAACTTGTGGTTTCCAACCCGATTCGGGTAATGGTAAATATTTTAAAGCATTTCTGTATTCGTTGGCGGCTAAATTGCATCTAAGTACATTGTCTCCGTCTGCTTTTGTAATAGCAATTATGTCGGCCATTTCCATAATTCCTCTTTTAATACCTTGAAGTTCATCGCCTGCACCAGCTAACATAAGCAAAAGAAACATATCTACCATGTTGAAAACAACAGTTTCGGATTGTCCTACACCAACGGTTTCAACCAAAATAAAGTCGAAGCCAGCTGCCTCACATAGAATTATTGTTTCTCTTGTTCTACGGGCTACACCTCCCAACGTACAACCAGAAGGACTTGGTCTGATAAATGCGTTTGGATTTACCGATAAGGATTCCATTCGTGTTTTATCGCCTAATATGCTGCCTTTGCTTCGCTCGCTACTTGGATCAACAGCCAGGACTGCTACTTTACGGTTGTTCTGTATAATTAATTGTCCGAAATATTCTATAAATGTGCTTTTACCAACACCTGGCACGCCTGTAATTCCTAAACGAAAAGAATTACCAGAAAGAGGTAAACACTTTTGAATTATGCTTCTTGCAATTAAACGATGCTCGTTTAAATTGCTTTCTACTATTGTTATTGCTTGGCTTAAAATGCTTAAATCTTTTTCCAGTATTCCATTAACATAAAATTCGGGTGATTGAATTTTGTTTTTCTTCTTAAATTTTAAATATGGGTTAATATTAGGAGGCTGCTGTATCCCTTCGTTCACTTTAAGGGCACTATTTTGTTTTTTATTATTCATTAGAAACAGTAATGTTTTGATTAACTAATTCGTTTGCAAAATTGTTCCCTGCTTCTACAAATTGATGATTATTAAAAGGTAAAAATTTAGCATTTATCCCATTATTAAAAAGTGTTAGCCTTAACTCTTTGGCTGTTGCATTGATAATTTTTATAGCTTCGCCACTCCATCCAAAACTACCAAAAGACATAAAAAGTTTGCGATTATCTCTAATAGGATTTATAACAGAAAACAAACGGTAAACAGGTAATAATGTGTTTTGATTTATAGTAGGCGAACCTATCATAATTCCGTCAGCAATTGTTAGTAAAGAATCCATTTCGCCGAGTTCCATTTTTTCAATATCAGCTAAAATTACTTTGCACTGATTGTTTTTTCGGACACCTTCGGCTATTGCTTCTGCCATTTGGCGTGTATATCCATAAGCAGAAATGTATGTAATAAGAATGGTTTTTTCTGTATGATTTGTTTTTTCAATATGGTCTTTTGCATAAGCTTTACTTAATTCTACTTTTTGTTTCCATGTAGAACGTAATATTGGACCATGACCAGTGCAGATTGCTTTAATAGGGAGTTGTTCAATTTTATCAATTGCTTTTAACATAAATTTGCTAAAAGGTTTAAGTATAACGTCGAAGTAATATTTGAAAGCATCTTCGTAAGTAGGGACTTCATCGTCGAAAATGTTTTCGTTGCAATAGTGTGCGCCAAAAGAATCGCAAGTAAATAAAAGTTCATCTTCAACTAAGTAAGTGTACATAGAATCGGGCCAATGCAAGTTAGGTGCCGATATAAATTTTAATGTTTTGTTTCCCAGTGAAAGAGTATCATTGTCTTTTACAATTAAGGACTTAAAAGGAACATCTACCATATCTTGAAGGTAACGAATAGCATTTCCACTACCTACAACAGTTGCTTGTGGAGCTATTCGCAATAAATGTCTTAAAGCTCCTGAATGATCGGGTTCGGTATGATTCAAAATTATATATTCTATTTCTATTGGATTTATGAGTGATTGAATTTTATGCAAATATTCGTCTTTAAAAGTTTCTTTAACTGTTTCAACTATGGCTTTTTTATCTGCATTTATAAGATACGAATTATAAGTTGTTCCATAAAGTGTTTCCATTACAATATCGAACGTATCGATATCGAAATCTAAAGCTCCTATCCATTTTACGCTATTTGTTACATTGTATATTCTGGTTGACATAATTTTAATTTTTTAGTTTTTGGTAAAAGTATAATATTTAGTTTGTATTTTCAATGATTTGGAAATAATTTAAGATTTATTAAAATAATGGCATAATTGTTTTAAAAAACAATTGTTGCACAAAGGTTTACGTGCTTTACAAATATATCTTCCATGAAGAATTAGCCAATGATGAGCTATCGGAATATCATTTGGTTTAATGTATTTGCATAATTGTTTTTCGACCTGTAGAAATGAATTTGTTGGTTCTGCAAGTCCTATTCTTTGGGCTACTCTGAAAACATGTGTATCTACAGCCAATACAGGTTTTTTATATAGTACAGATAAAAGAACATTTGCAGTTTTTCTACCAACCCCAGGTAACTTAGTTAACTCATTGAAGTTATCGGGAACTATTCCATTATATTTCTCAACTAAAATTTTTACAATAGAAAGAATATATTTAGTCTTAGAATTGGGATAAGAACAAGATTTAATTATGTTGTATATATCATTTTGGGTTGCTTTGTACATATCAAATACAGTTGGATAATGTTTAAAAAGTTTGTTTGTTATTTGATTAACACGAACATCTGTACATTGAGCAGATAATACAACTGCAATAAGAAGCTGAAAAGGGTGTTCGTATTTTAATTCGGTTTCTGGCAATGGATTGTTTTTTCGAAATAAATCGAAAACTTTTTCGTAAAATTGTGCTTTATTTTTATCCATAATTCTGCAAAATTAAATAATAATGTTGTTTGGTCTTATTGGAAAAAAATTAAGTCATTCGTTATCGGCTGTTTTATTTTACGAAAAATTCACAGGAAAGCATGAATATAAATTATTTGAAATAGAAAATGTAAAATATGTACTAAATTTATTAGCAAACGAAAAAAATTTAAAAGGATTAAATGTAACATTACCGTTTAAGGAAGAAATTATAAAGTATTTAGATGAAATTGATACTGTAGCAGCAGAAATTGGTTCTGTAAACACATTGGTTGTAAACAATAATAGACTAAAAGGTTACAATACAGACTATTTAGGTTTTGAAAAAGCATATATACAAGAGATAAAAGAAAAACATAAATTATGCTTAATACTTGGTACAGGTGGTTCTTCAATAGCTGTAGCGTATGTATTAAAAAAATATAATGTGCCTTATTTTTATGTTAGCAGAACAAAAAGAGATGAAAAAACAATTTTATACAAAGACCTTAATTATTACACGAATAAATATTCAATACTGATAAACACCACTCCTGTTGGTATGTTTCCAGATACTACCGCTATGCCAGATATTTCAGATGAAGCACTTGCTAAATGCAAAGCTGTAATTGATTTAATATATAATCCCGAAAAAACTTTACTTTTACAAAAAGCAGAAAAATTTGGTTGTAAGATATATAATGGATTAGAAATGTTAAAACAACAAGCACTCGAAAGTTGGAAAATATGGAATCTCGTGTAATTATATTGTTAATTTTATCTTTAATTGTTTCATCTTGCAAAATTCATTTAAAAGAAATACGTTCTACTCGTCAAATGTGGTGCGTTCTGCAAAATAATTTATATGGCATAAATTACCATTTTACGTTTAAAACATATTCAGATTTTACACAATTAAAATTTGATAGTATAAAATTACATGATATATGGATTAAAGACTTTCATTATTCTGTAATAGGTAAGTCTAACACTGAAAGAAAATTTCTTAAAGGCGATACAATTCTTATTAGTGTTAACAAATTAGATACAATCGTTAACGATAATATTTTTATTCACTTTTCTGTTAAAGACAAGTTAAAAACTGTTTCAATATCAAAAATAAAGAATTTAGAAAAATTATGTCCTTAAATATTATTATTTTTGCCTAAATTATTCTCTATGTTGAATTTAATTAACAAAAAGTACGGGTTTCTTTTTTGTGTGTTAATATTTTTTTGTTTTAATGTTTTTTCGCAAGAAATAACTAAATCGAAAGAGATAGAAATAATACAGGGTAAAAAGTATTATATTCATACAGTAAAGAAGAGCGAAACACTATACAGCATAGCAAAGGCTTATGAGGTTTCAGTAGATGCAATAGCATACGAAAATCCTGAAGTTTTTAACGGTATAAAAATCGAACAAAAGTTACGAATACCAATACTGGCTACACCATACAGCTTAAAAGAGCATGAAGTTCAGAAAAGTGAAACTTTATACGGTATTGCAAAAAAATATAACACAACTATTGAAGAAATAGTTCAACATAATCCGCAAGTATCGAGAGGAATACAACCCGGTATAAAATTAATTATTCCTGTTAGAGAAGAATCATCTGCAGATTATAAAAGTGAAAAATCTAAACAACAAAGCAATACTGATAATAATATAATTAAGCATATCGTTAAAAAGGGCGAAACTGTTTATGGCTTATGTAAATTGTATGGTATAAGCCAGAAAAAATTGTTTGAGTTAAATCCAGACGTTAAGCAATATGGTTTAAAAGAGGGATATGAAATTTTAATTCCATCAAGCGGTCAAGAAAATGCAAAAATTCAGAATAAACAACCACAAACAAATGAACAAAAAGTAGAAAACAAACCACAAATACATATACAAAAAGAGGAAACAATAAAAATGGAAGTAAATTGCTCTAATACTTTAATTCCAAACAGAAAGATAAAAATTGCTTTGTTTTTGCCATTGCAAAGCGATTTAGCTATTATTGATGACGAAGAAGCTTCTACAGATCCAAATTTCAAACTTATGCCCAAATCGTATTTAGAGTTTTATGAAGGATTTTTAATGGCTTTAGATAGTATTCGCAAAAGAGGGCTTAGTATTGATGTTTTATTATATGATGTTAAGCGTGATTCTGTGAAAATTTTTCAGATACTTAAAGATAAAAATCTTGAAAATGTTGACTTGATAATAGGACCATTCAACGATAACATTTTTGAATTAGTTGCGTCATGGGCTAAAAATAAAAATATTCCTATTATTACACCTGTATCTTCTACAAATATGGCGTTGTTTAATTATCCTAATGTAATTCAGCTAAATACAACTCTAAATTCACAAATAGAACAGTATGTTAAATTTATGTCAGCTTTCGATTCGCTAAATGTGATAATTATACATGCCAATACAAACGAAGAAAATCAAATAATACAACTTTTCAAAAAGCAATATCTAAACCAATTTATAAGTAACCATAAAAATAAGCTGCCTCTAATTAATGAAGTTAATTATCATCATATTGGATATGATGGTTTAGAAAAATCGCTTAGTCGAAGTAAAATTAATATAATATTTATTCCATCTCAATCGCAA
>JBBIKO010000087.1:0-7366 GCA_037445415.1 Bacteroidota bacterium | reverse complement strand
GCGAAATCAAAGATTTTAAATTTGTATTAAAAATAAAATTATCTCTTGAAAGACGTAAACTATAAATTAAAAAAGCTTTCTGATTTTCTTTTGAAAGCTGATTAATATCGTAAACCAACTTTAGTAATTCTTCTGTTTTTGTTATTTTATTCTTTATTTCATAAGCTAATCTGGCCATTTTAACGTATAAATCAAAGTATATTTTAATTTTTTCGTTTTCTTCTAAGACTTGAATTGCATTTGGCACACTTCCATTAGCCAGAAGAACAGATTGAATAATTTCTTGTTCGTTGTATTGTGGATATTTATTTTTCAAATAATTTATTAAACTAATGTCGTCAACAATAGGAAATTTAACAATCTGACAGCGAGAAATAATTGTAGTTAATAATAATTCAGGTTGTGACGATATGAGTATAAATAGTGTTGAGGGAGGAGGCTCTTCTAAAACTTTTAATAATTTATTAGCAGTTGCTATGTGCATTTTTTCTGGTTGGTAAATAATAATAACTTTAAATTTTGCCTCGTAATTTTTGACGCTTAATTTTTTAATAATTTCAAGAGCCTCATCGGCATAAATAATTGGTTGTCCTCTATCTTCTGCAATTTGTTCGTACCATTGTGAGGATATAAAATAAGTTGATAAAAGCAAAAAATCACGCCATTCCTGAATAAAGTCGTCGCAAACAACATGAGTTTTGTTTCCTTTATGTATGGGAAAAACAAAATGCAAATCGGGGTGTATAATTTGAGAATATTTATGACATGATGAGCAAGTATTACATGAATCTTCTGCACTTGGCTTTTCACAATTTATGTATTGCGAAAATGCTAATGCTGTTGTGAGTTTTCCAACTCCTTCGGCTCCGCTAAAAAGTAAAGCATGAGGAACTTTTTCGTTTGTAGAAAAATATTTTAATTTTTTTATAACTTGCTTTTGTCCAACTACATCTGAAAATTGCATGGAAAACAAAAATATGCAACAAATTTAAACGTTTAAAATGTATTAAAAAAATTTAGTTAAGAGAAGGATTTGAAGGAATATTCAACCAAAAGTGGAACTTTTTATCCAATAAAACTATGCTTCTTTTCCAAAGCATTTTTGGATCTTCTACAAATATCTCCTCTGAACATATAGAACTTACAACCCAATAATGTTTTTTTAATTCTATGCTGAGTTGATTTTTCCCCCATCCAGAATATCCAATAAAAAATTTAATATTTTGTTCTTTGATTATGCCCTTTTTTATACAATTAAGTATTTCTTTAATGTCGCCACCCCAAAATAAATTGTCAGAAACTTTTTTTGAATTAGTAAGTTGTTCGTGGCTCTTATAGATGAAGTGTAGTGTATTAGTGGCAACAGGTCCTCCTATAAAAACTGGGGTATAATAATTTTTAAAATCGGGAAGCAATTGTTGAATTGTAAAACCAGAGTTTTTATTTAAAACATATCCTATACTGCCTTCACAACCATGTTCAACAAGAAAAACTACAGACCGCCCAAATATTCCATCTAATAATAAAGGTTCAGCTATAAGTATTTTGCCATGCGAAGGTTCTTCTTTTTGTTTAATTTTAAAAATGTTTGGTAAAGGTTTCAAAGTTAAAAACTTTTAATTATTTTATATTCACAATATTTAGTATTTTTGAACATAAATTTAATAAAAATATATATGCAAATTATTTGCCATAAAGTTAAAATAAGTCTATTTGTCATTATTTTGGGGTATTTAACATCTTGTAATTCTTACCGTAAAATGACATATCTCCAACATCTATCAGAAGCTGATAGCACAATTCAGTATCCATATAACTCTGAAACATACAGAATACAAAACGGAGATATATTATTTATAAGATTTTTCAGCTTAAATAAGGAACTTAATGAACTTTTTAATTTAAATAATTATGTAACAATGACATCTGTTAATGAAGCTACAATGTATTATAATAGTTATTTAGTGGACGATGATGGAAATATAGAAATGCCAATAATAGGTCAAGTTAATGTTAGAAATAAAACGTTAAATGAAACTCAACAATTGCTTCAAAAAAAAGCACTTGAATATTTTAAAGAAGTTTATATTACTGTTAGATACGGGGGTTTTAAAATAACAATATTAGGCGAAGTTCGCAAACCTGGTGTATTTTATTTTTATGACAACAAAGTTACAATTTTAGAGGCATTAGGTCAATCGGGCGATTTAACTGAATTTGCTAATCGACAGAATGTTCTTATTATTAGAAACGCAAATAATGGCATTAAAACGTTTAGAATAAATCTTTTAGATAAAAATTTGTTAAAAGATCAGAATTATTTTGTTCAACCTAACGATGTTATTTATGTAGAAGCATTAAAATCTAAAGCTTGGAAGTTAAATTCTTATAATGTTTCTATAATTCTTTCTTCAATTAGCACATTAGTTTTAGTAATAAGTTTTGTATTAAAATTTTAAAATATGGATTCTAATATATTAAATAATTCAGATCATTTTCAAGATAATAGTGACATAAAAAAGTTTTTTTTTAAGATACAAGCTAATTGGTATTGGTTTGCATTAACACTATTTATTGCTATTAGTATAGCATATTTTATTAATCGTTATTCTGATCCTATTTATAGGATAAATTCTTTTGTTTTAATTCAAGACAAAGAAAATACATTGTCTGGAGGGATAGAAAGTATACTCGAAGAACAAGGAATATTGCGTAGAACTCGTAAAAAAGTTGTAGAAAATGAAATAGCCATTTTAAAAAGCTATAAACTAATTAAAGAAACAATTCAGCAACTACCAGAATTTTTTGTTTCATACTACTCAGTTGGTAGAATAAGAACTGTAGAACTTTATAAAGGTAGCCCATTTTATGTTGAATACGATACGACAAAAGAAAACCTATCAGGAGTGCCAATTTATGTTAAGCTATTAAGCAATAAGGAATACATATTACAAATAGATAAAGATAAAGTACTTAATAAGAAGATGAAATTTGGAGAATTGTACCAGAGCAAAAATTTCTCTTTTACTATATATTTGAATCAAGAGGATAAAGTAAATGAAAATTTCCCAACTCAAAGACAGTACTTTTTTGTTATAAACAAACTATCAGATTTGGTTAAAACCTATAAAAATAAAATTTCAATTTCAACTACCGAAAAAAAATCAACCGTAATTGAAATTTCTACAAATGGTTTTGTTCCTCAAAAAGAGGTAGATTTAATAAATAAATTGCTTGACGTATATATACAAAATGGTTTAATGGAAAAAAACCTTATTGCACAAAACACTATTGATTTCATTGATAGTCAGCTGCTTGAAATAACTGATTCTCTGTCCCAAAATGAGAACAACTTAAAAACATTTCGACAAACTTATAATTTAATTGATCTTTCAAAAGAAGGTACGACATTGTACGAAAGATTAACAGATGTTCAAAAACAAAAAAGCGAATTGCTTATAAAAAAGAATTATCTTGAATATTTAAAAAAGTATCTTACCCAAAACAACGATTTAAACCAAATAGTTATTCCTTCTTCTTTAGGAATAAATGATCCTTCTTTATTAGAACTTATCCGACAGCTAATTTCTTTATACCAAGAAAAAAATAGCTTTTTAATATCAACAACAGAGAAAAACCCCGCTTACGAAGCTGTGATTAATAAAATAAATCAAATTCGAAAATTGTTAATTGATAATAATGATATGCTTTTACGGTCAATAGAGTTGAATCTTGAAGAAATAGAAAAAAATATAAAAATTATTGAAAGTGGTTTTAAACAGTTGCCAGCTACAGAAAAAGAATATATTAACATTCAGCGAAGATATAAGCTTAATGATCAAATATATACATATCTATTAACAAAACGAGCTGAAGCAGGCATAGCAAAAGCATCAAACATACCCGATAACAAAATTCTTGATTACGCTTCGGTTGATACAAGAGTACAAATAGCACCTAAATATTCTTTAAATTATATGATAGCAATTGTTATTGGATTACTTATTCCTCTGATAATTATAATAATTATAGATTTCTTTAATACAACAATTAACGATATTTCTGAAGTAGAAAATAAAGTTAAGGTACCAATAATAGGAATAGTGGGACATAATCATAAAAACGTAGATATTGTTGTTGCACAATCGCCTAAATCAACAATTGCAGAATCGTTTAGAATTATTCGAACAAACATACAATATTTACATCCAGATAAAAATTTAAAATCGCATATTATAGCAATTACTTCTACAGTGAGCGAAGAAGGTAAAACATTTTGTGCATTGAATATAGCATCTTCTTATGCTCTTTTAGAAAAGAAAACTTTGCTTATGGGCTTGGATTTAAGACGACCAAGAATTCATGAAACAATACTTGTTTCTAACAATATTGGCATAAGCACATATTTATTAGGTGAGACAAAACTTGAAGACATAATTATAAAAACAAGTCAGGAGCATTTATTTTTTGTTCCTACAGGTCCTGTTCCTCCTAATCCTTCAGAATTATTAGAAAGTCAAAAAATGAAAAATTTAATAGATACAATTAAAGATATGTTTGAAATTATTATTATTGATACTCCACCAGTTGCCCTTGTAACAGACGCGTTAATTATTGCACGATATTGTAATACAAATATATTTGTTGTTAGACAAAATCATAGCAAAAAAAATGTTATATCTTTCATAAATACAATTAAAGGTAGTTATTCAAATTCACTTTAACCTTATTAATAAATGATGTTAAAATAAATTCTTATTATGGTAAAAGCTATAGCTACTATGGTTCGTATGGATACGGTTATGGTTATAATTACAACAAAAAAGCTGGATATTACGATGATGAAGACGAAATTAATTCAAAATTTACTATTAAACAATTGTTTAAAATTTTATTCCCATTTAAAATAATATCTTCAAAGAAATAATTATTTTCATGATCTGATAAAAATAAATAATGAAATAATTTATGAATGAAATTAAAGTATTTTTAGTAGATGATCACGACATTTTTAGAAAAGGCTTGAGATTACTTTTAGAAGAGTTAGATTATGTAAAAATTGTAGGTGAAGCAAAAAATGGACAGGAGTTTATTGAGATGATAAAACAAATAGAATGCGATGTTGTATTTATGGATATAAAAATGCCATTATTAAATGGATACGAAGCTACTAAAAAAGCACTTGAATTTAAACCAAATATTAAAGTTATTGCTCTAAGTATGTATGGAGACGAAGAACATTTACAAGTTATGTTAGATTCTGGTGCAAAAGGCTTTTTATTAAAAAATACAAATTTAAATGAGCTTGAACATTCAATGAAGATTACACTCGAAGGAAAAAATTATTTTTCAGAAGAACTTCTGTCGGTTCTTGCCAATCTTTACTTTACTACTAAATCACAAAAAGAAAACATTGAAGAAAAACCAAAGTTTACTAAAAAAGAACTTGAAATTTTAAATTTAATATGTAAAGGCTATACAAGTGTTGAAATAGGTAAAATGCTTAATTTGAGTAATAGAACAGTTGACGGACACAGAGCAATAATGATGGAAAAAATAGGTGCAAAAAATACTATACAGTTAGTTATTTATGCAATTGAAAATAAATTAGTATATATTTTATAGTTTTTTAGACAACTGTATATTTATTTTAACGTCTATAGAAAAAAAATAGAGAAATGAAAAGGATAATTTTGCTTTTATATGTTTTAATAATAGTAAAAGGTTATTCTCAAGGTGAATATAAACTTATACTTAACGAACAAGGAATTCAAGTATTTGCTAAAGAAATAGAATGTCATGACAATCAAAATGGTATTCATCAAGCATTTTATGCATTACAATTTATCAATAACACTAATAAAAACATTGTTGTTAGCTGGAATATTGATTACTGGATGAATGGTGCATGTATTACATGTAATAAACCCAAAACAGCTGAAAACACTTGCGTTTTACAATTATTACCTGGTCAATCTATTGAAGGAACTTGCGATAAGACATCTCCAAAAGGTACAAGAGTTTATATTCGTGAGTTGAATAATTCAAAAACTCCTGTTTTATCAAAGTTTGAAATAGTAAATCTAAATATAAATATTCAATGAATATGAAAAGAATAGTATTTTTCACATTTTTTTTATTAAGTATAATTTTACCAAGATTTATTCATGCACAACAATGTAATTTATCTATTGATACTGTAATATACAATGGTGATATATTTATAACACCCGACACAATTAAAGTGTGTTTGGGTGATCAACTTACTTTTTCATATACAAACGCAGGTTGCCCGGTGTTTATGATGAACAATAACTTTAACAATGGAAATATAGGAACAGGTTGGTCGTCAAATGCAAGCCCTATGTTTAATAATCCTTGTGGTCCTGGTGTAGATGGAACAACTTATTTGTGGATTGGTCCGGCAACAAGCTTTCCAAGAAGATTAACAACTATCGGATTTCAAGTTACAACTCAGTGTCAAATTTGCTTTGATATGAAATATGCTACTCAAGGCTATTCATCACCATGCGAAGGACCAGATGAATCAACAGAAGGTGTACACTTGCAGTATTCAACAGCTGGTCCAAACGGACCGTGGATTGATATTAACTATTGGAACCCTAATGGTGGTAATGATCCAAATTTAACAACTTGGAAAAATTATTGCGAAAATGTTCCAGTTAATGGAACAGTTTGGTTTAGTTGGTATCAAGATGTTACTTCTGGAAATGATTACGATCATTGGGGTCTAGATAATGTAGAAATATTTTGCCCACCACCAAATCAAACTATTGCTGGATATTTTCAAGGAAATCAAGTTTCTAATACAAATACAGCTACAATAACCCCACAATCTAGTGGTTATTTTACAGCAATAGTTTCAGCAAATCAGCTTTATGCAAAAGATAGTGTTTATGTTAGTGTTTATCCATCACCAAACTTAACTATTAGCGGATTAAATAATTCTTATTGTGTAACTGACCCACAAGCTACACTTACAGGAAGTCCTACACCTGGAGTGTTTTCAGGACCAGGTGTGTCGGGAAATAATTTTAATCCATCGTTAGCAGGTGTTGGAAATCATGTTATTACTTATCATCATTATTACGTAACAACAAATTCTGCAACAGGTTATCTTACGTTATTTAATGATGAATTTAGTACAAATAAAGGATGGACAGGTTATGGGACACAATGGTCAAGAGGACCAGCAGTTGCCAGTACAGGTTGTTCTGGCAGCCAAGACCCTTCTATAGACAATACTCCAACACCAGATAATTATATTATAGGCAATTGGCTAGGTGGTTGTTATCAAAATAACATGAATCAAACTTATTGGTTAACCAGCCCAGTAATAAACTGT
>JBBIKO010000086.1:0-7407 GCA_037445415.1 Bacteroidota bacterium | reverse complement strand
AAGTTTAGTAACCCCGAATGTTTTGGAGAAGCTGTTTTAAGAGCAGAAAATAAAGGAGCAATTGCTTATATAGGTGCTTCAAACAATTCATATTGGGACGAAGACTATTATTATTCTGTTGGTGTTAAATCAATTACAGCTAATCCTACGTATAATCCTAACGGACTTGGTTTTTACGACCGTCTATTTCATTTATTCAACGAACCTGAATCTCAATGGTATATTACAGCATCGCAAATTAATTATGCTGGTAATTTGGCTGTAGAACAAAATGGAACTTCTACAACTTATTACTGGGAAATGTACCATTTAATGGGAGATCCTTCTTTAATGCCTTATTTGGGAATTCCAACTACATTGTTCGCTAATTATGTACAAACTTTGCCAATAGGTACACCTAATATTACTATTGAAACAGAACCGTATGCCTATGTTGGTCTTTCTTTAAATAATACATGGATAGATGCTAAATATACTGCAAATACAAATTCTGTAACGTTAGATTTAAGCAGTATTCAAGCTCCATGTACTTTAAATATTGTTATAACTAAGCAAAACAGAATACCACATAAAGGATATATTATAATGGTTCCTAATGTTATACCGTATGTTATTTATAATAGCCACATTATAAACGATTCTGGTGTTGAAAATAATAATCAAGCCGAATACAGTGAAACTATAAATCTCGATGTTTCTCTTAAAAATGTTGGAATGCAAGATGCACATGCTGTTCAGGCTGTATTATCATCAAATAGTCCCAATATCACAATTACCGATGCAAATGAAAACTATGGCGACATTGCTTCTTTGCAAGAAAAAACTCAAAACGCTGCTTTTACTTTCATTGTAGATTCTGTTATTCCAAATCAGAATATTGCTAATTTTACCATTACCGCAACTGATTCTCTAAATCAAACATGGACAACTAATTTCTCTATTGTTTTATATGCACCAGAATTTGAAGCAACAGATGTAATAGTAAACGATTTGTTAGGAAACAATAATGGTCGTTTAGACCCTGGAGAGCAAGCAACAATCAGAATATTAACAAAAAACAGAGGAAATGCCTTAAGTCCAATAGCTAATGCTACAATATCAACAAATTCTAATTATATAAACATAGTTGATCCACAGTTACAATTAGGACAAATTGCTATTAGCTCTTCAGTTTATGCAGAGTTTTTAATAGAAGTAAATGCAAATACTCCTATTGGTACGCCTGTATCATTTAATTACCTTGTACAAGCAAATGGTTATAATGTTAATAAGAATTTTACACTAACAGTAGGTTTAATTGTTGAAGATTTTGAGAGTAGTAGTTTCTCGCAATTCCCTTGGGATACAACGAATTATGGTAATGCACCATGGATTATTTTATCGGGCAATAATGTTTATGAAGGAAATTATTCTGCACGAAGTGGTGTAATAGGGAACGGCACATGGAATAACAATACTATTTCCGATTTAAGTATAACTATTGTTACTTTATCGTCAGACACATTATCATTTTTTAAGCGAGTTTCTTCTGAAGAAGATTACGACTTTTTACAGTTTTTCGTTGATAATAACAAATTAGAACAATGGAGCGGAGAAGTCCCTTGGAGCCGTTCGGCTTATTATATTACAAGCGGAACACATAATTTAATATGGCGATATACAAAAGATTATTCCTTATACGCTGGTTTAGACGCTGCTTTTGTAGATTTTATCGTTTTCCCTCCAATTGATCTCCATACAATCAAAGAAGAATTAAACACAGATGTTTATCAAATATATGTATATCCAAATCCTACAACAGATTATATTAATATTGTAATAAATTCAGCTGATAGAACAAATAGTCAAATCTTGCTTTATGATAAGGTAGGGAAAAAAGTTTTTTCTTCAACCTTGCAATTAATTGAAGGAAAAAATAATTTTATTGTTCCTTTAGGTCTTTTAGAGGATGGCATTTATTTTTTGCAAATAAAAACACAAAAATTAAATCAAGCTTTGAAAATAATTAAAATTAAATAAATATAGGGTTATGAATATAAAATTATTATTCACTGCAGTTATAATACTGCTGCATAATTTTGTAAATGCTTCTATTCATTGGACAAAAATTAATTCATCTCTTCCTGAAGCAACTGAAATAAAGCTTATTGAATCGAAAAACGATTTGAAAAACACAATCATTCAGTTCAGTTTAAATGCTTACAATCTAAAAGAAGTACAAACACCACGAGGTATTTCGCATATAGTTGAAGTTCCAAAAGGGGCAAGAATTTTAAAAGCAGGTGCTCCCGATTTACCTCTTTACGCAAAATCTGTTATTATCCCCGAGTTAGATGAAATGGAAGTACATATTTTAAGCTCAAAGTATATTGAATTATATAATATAGAAGTAGCTCCATCAAAAGGAAATTTACTGAGAACAGTAAACCCAAGTGATGTTCCTTTTACTTATGGTATAGAATACCAACAAAACGCTTTTTATCCTGCCAATATTGCTTATCTTCGCGAACCTTATATTTTAAGAGATTTTCGAGGACAGCCTCTTGTAATTCAACCTATACAATATAATCCTGTTACAAAAATTCTTAGAATTTATACAGACATTGTTATAGAAATACGTTCTAACGGTAAAATAGGATTAAACCCTTTCTATAGAACAAAATCTTTAAATTCTATTGATCAAGAATTCTACGAAATTTACAAACGACACTTTTTAAACTACCAAACAGCAACAAAATATACACCACTTAGCGATTTGCCTGGCAATATGCTAATTATTTGCCACGACAATTTTATTTCGGCTATGCAACCTTTTGTAAATTGGAAAATTATGAAAGGAATTCCAACTACAATTGTTCCAATTTCAACAATTGGGAATAACGTAAGCTCTTTAAAATCTTATATATCCAATTATTTTAATCAAAATGGACTTAAGTATTTACTTCTTGTAGGCGATTTTGCACAAGTAACTTCGCCCACTGCTAATATTGGTGGTGTTGTTGGTGCCAAAGATAATGAATATGCATACATATTAGGAAATGATAGGTATCTTGATTTTTTTGTAGGACGGTTTTCTGCTGAAACAGTTGCAGATGTGCAAACTCAAGTTGATAGATCAATTTACTATGAAAAAATTTTAGATAACGGAAATTGGTTAGCCTCTAATGTTGGAATTGCGTCTTCGGAAGGACCAGGTGATGATAATGAATATGATTATCAGCACATTAGAAATATTCAAACTAAATTAATGAATTTTACGTACACAACAAAATATGAATTATTTGATGGTAGCCAAGGAGGGCTAGATGCACCAGGCAATCCTGCTTCAGCAAACGTATCAACGGTAGTCAATCCTGGAACTGGAACTATTTTTTATACAGGCCATGGAGGAGAAACATCTTGGGTAACAACAGGTTTTAATAACACAAATGTTTCTGCTTTATCTAATTTGAATAAACTTCCGTTTATATATAATGTTGCATGTGTTGTGGGACGGTTTAATGGTGGCACTTGTTTTTGCGAATCTTGGCAACGCTCAAAACAAACATCAGGTCCGGTTGGTGCAATTGGCTCTTTTGGCTCTACAATAAATCAATCATGGAACCCTCCTATGGAAGCACAAGATGAAATGGCAGATATTTTAGTTGAAACTTATGCAAACAATATTAAACGTACGTATGCGGGTATAGGTATTAATGGCTGCTTTAAAATGAACGATACTTATGCTGATTACGATATGACAGATACTTGGACAATTTTTGGAGATCCAAGCCTTATGGTTAGAACTAAATCGCCAATATCCATGACTGTTTTGCATCCTTCTACAATTACCGTGGGAACTAATTTGTTAGACGTAAATTGTAATGTAAATAATGCATACGTAGCTGTTACTAAAAACAACCAAATTTTAGGTGTTGGGTATGTTAATAATGGAACTGTTTCCATAAATTTAAACCCTGCTCCTTCAAATGTTGGAGATACTTTAATTATTTGTGCAACTGCTTTTAATGCAGTTACCTATATTGGTACAGTTGAAGTAATTGCTAATAATATACCTATTGACGCACAATTAGTCTCAGTTATTGAACCTTTATCGAACTATTATTGCGATGGTGTAAATGTAAACCCAAAAGTTATTATAAGAAATTTAGGTACACAAAATTTAACTTTTGCAACTATCAACTATCAGATAAACAATGGAAATATTGTTTCACAAAACTGGACAGGAAATTTATCTACTAATCAAAGCGATACGGTTACAATGCCTTCTTTTGTTTTAAATTCTGGAAATCACACCTTTAGAAGTTTTATTACCAATCCAAACAACGGAACAGATGGATTCCCTTCTAATAATGAAAAAATCACTAATTTTAGTGTTGCACCAGGTAGTATTTCTGTTAATTTTACAGCAGACAAAACAAGTAGTTGTACAGCCCCTTTGACAGTAGCTTTTACAAGTCAGATACAAAATATTTCATCTTTGCTATGGGATTTTGGAGATGGGACAACAAGCACACAAGCAAACCCAGTTAAAACGTACAATAATTATGGCACTTACACTGTTACTTTGACAGGTAATGATAACATTTGTGGAATTTTCAGCGAAGTAAAGAATAACTATATTCAAGTTGGGGCACCTTTGCCAACAATAAATGATACCTTTATTTGTAAAAATTCTAACGTTACTTTAAATGCTCTAGGCAATGGAAATATTCAATGGTTTGAAAATCAATCTTCCAATCAACCAATAACTACTGGAAATACTTTTACTTTACAAAATGTTAGTCATGATACTACCTTGTGGGTTAATCAAATTATAGCTTCAAATCCAATCTATGGAGGAAACTCACAATTGAATACAAATGGAAGCATGTATGTAAGTGCATACCAACATTATTTGGTTTTTGATTGTTATGAAGCAGTAAAGCTTGTATCGGTTGAAGTTAATGCAGGAACAGCAGGAAACAGAACCATTCAGTTAAGAAATCAAAATAATGATATTCTACAAAGTATTACTGTTAATATTCCTCAAGGAATTAGCCGTGTTACTCTTAATTTTAATATCCCTGTACAAAATAATTTGCGTTTAGTTGGTCCTTTATCTCCAAATTTATGGAGAAATAATCAAGGATGTAATTATCCTTATAACATTGGAAATGTTATTTCTATTAAACATAGCTCTGCCACAACAAATCCAACAGGTTATTATTATTTCTTTTATAATTGGGAAGTAAAGCAAAACGATTGCGAAAGTGCTAAAATTCCTGTAAATGTATTTATTAGTGAACCTTCTATAGTAATTAACTACACAGATGAAACAGCACCTAATATGAACGATGGAACAGCAACTGTAATTCCTAATGGAAATGGACCATTCACATTTACTTGGAGCAATGGTGCTACAACTTCAAGTATTTCAGGTTTAACTAATGGAATATATTATGTTACAGTGTCAGATTTTTATGGATGTACGGTTGTAGATTCTGTACATATAAGCACTTTATCTAATATTTTAGAAAATAAAGAATTTAATGTTGAATTATATCCTAATCCTGTATCCAATGAACTTATTATAGTATATCCTTTTCAAATAGATTCAAATATAGAAATTTACGACGCCAAAGGAAGTAAAATTATAACCCATGAACTAAAAGAACAAACAAATAAATTTTCTTTAAATGTTACTAATTTATCAAAAGGGATTTACACATTAAGAATTATTACTCCTTCGAAAATTTTTGTTCGTAAATATATTAAGCAATAATAAAATATGTTTTAATAACAGGCCTAATTCTTAATTTGTTATCCTTGTATAATTTTTCCGGTAGAAAAATCTAATTCTGAACCATATAAACTATGTGGAATTAAGTAAACAATGAGGGTTATTATACTTGCTAATAAAAACCATTTCGAATTTTTTGTTTTATGATATGCAAGCCATGAAATAATCCAGAAAATAAAACTTATCAGTACTTTATTATCTGTTAAATCATAACCATTTGGAAATCCTGCCCAAAACTCGTTAAAAGCATATTTTTGTACTATTGGACCAAATATAAATCCACCTATGAAAAGAAACAACATTGTAAAAATAGCCCAACGACCTGAATTAAATCTGTTAGATATAGAAGTAATACCAGTAAAATTAGAAAACATCAATGAAAAAAACATAAATATTATATGTAATACTAAAATCCATAAAGGAACAGCACCCTTATATCTTACAATTACATCTGATTCATTAAGATAATATTTTTTTTCATTTACATTATAATAGATTGAATAAACATATTTTCCCGCAGGTTGTAAGTCGGGCAAAAGAATAACAAAATCATTGCCTTCTTTATTCATTTTTAATATACTAAGTGAATCATTAGTTTTGTAACGCTTGTAAACAACGTATGCATCTGTGTTCTGAATGTATGGTATTCTAATGGGGGTATTACTACCTATTTCAATTGAACGAATGAGTTTATATTTTATTTCGTTATTATTTATAGTAATGGTTCCATTTAATGGATAGGTAGGACCTGTAATTCGCTGAAAAACAGCAGCAGCCATCGTAATGATGGCTGCTAATAACCATAACAATATTTTTATTTTCATTACTTATTCTTTTCTTCCTAAGAAAATTGCGATGTAATACAAAAGAGTTGCTAACGAAGCTAATGCTGCAACAACATAAGTATAAGCAGCCCATTTGAGGGCATCTTTTGCTTTGGGATAAGATTGACTTGTAGTTATTCCGCTATTTGTAAGCCATGCGAGGGCTCTTTGACTGGCATTTATTTCGACTGGTAAGGTAATAAAACTAAATAAAGTTGTAGTTGCAAATAAAATTATACCAGCCAGCAACAAATGTGGAAAAGTTTCTAATAATAAAATACCAGCTAATAATACCCACTGAACCCATTGTGAAGCAAAACTAACAATAGGAACTAAAGTTGAACGCATTTCTAAAAAAGCATAAGCATGTGCATGTTGAACAGCATGTCCACACTCGTGAGCAGATACAGCTGCTGCTGCCACATTTCTACCATTATATACTTCTGGACTAAGGTTTACAGTTTTTGTAACAGGGTTGTAATGATCTGTTAAATGACCAGGAACTGAAACTACCTTAACATCTGTAAGACCATAGTCTTTTAACATCTTTTCTGCTACTTCTTTTCCGCTTAATCCATAATTAGTTGGAATTGTAGAATACTTTCGAAAACGACTTTTTAGCTGGAACCCAATAAACCAACTTATTAACATAAAAATTCCGAAAATAATCCAAATAGGTCCTATTACCATAGTTTAAACTTTTTAATAATTTATTACTGCAATTTTAATACAATTTTTTAACCAAAACTATGATTATGACAAAATGTCAACGTTTTATAACTATTTTTAAGATTTTTGAAG
>JBBIKO010000085.1:0-7436 GCA_037445415.1 Bacteroidota bacterium | reverse complement strand
GTTATAAATACACATGTAAACTATTTAAAACTGAAAAACAAAATAACCAATGGAAAAAGCTAGAACCATTATTAAATATAGCAGATGATTCCTATAATTACACGCACCCTTTTATTATAGAGAGTGATACAACAAAACACTTATTATTTGCGTCAGACAGAAAAGGGACTTATGGTAAACTCGATTTGTGGGCTGTAAAACTAAACGACAATTGGGAAATAGTTGATTCTATCTTCAATTTAGGTAAAAACATAAATAGCATCGATTGCCCTTTTTACGATAGTAAAAATAAAACCCTATATTTTAGTAGCGAATGGAATACAAACCTCGGTGGATTTGATATTTTTTCGTCTTATGGGAAAATTGAAAACTTATATCAACCGCAAAATCTCGGATTTCCTATAAATACTAATCACGATGAAATATTTTTTCAAATTTCTTATGATAGAACAAAAGCTTTGTTTGCTTCGAACAGAAGTACAAATCAGCTTAACTCTTACGAAAAATGTTGTAACGATATTTTTTTTATAGATTACGAATTGCCAGTTGATGACACAATAAAAAATTTAGAAGAGCAGATAATAGTACAAAAAAAAGCCGAAGATCTTATTCCCGTTGTTCTGTACTTTAACAATGATGAACCAAATCCACGCAGTTGGGATACCACAACTCAATATACTTATACTCAACTTTACGAACAATATATTCAAAAGAGAGACGAATTTATTAAGATGTATTCAACAACTTTAAAAGGAGAACAAAAATTAGAAGCCGAATCGGGAATAGATGCTTTCTTCACAGAAGAAGTAGAAAAAAATTACTTCCGATTAATTCAATTTTTCAACTTATTAAAACAACTACTTGCCAATGGCAACACTATAACTATAACTATTAAAGGTTATGCCAGCCCGTTAAATAATCATGCATATAATTTAAATCTTTCAAAACGCAGAGTACAAAGCCTAATTAATTTATTGCACCATTACGAAGATGGCGTAAATCAAACAGCAGAAAATAAAGGAAAAATAATAATAAAACGTGAAGCCTTTGGCGAAAATATGGTAAAAGAAGGTGTTAGCGACGATTTACAAGATTTACGTAAATCGGTATTCAGTCCCGAAGCTTCTCGCGAAAGAAAAATTGCCATAATCGCTGTTAAATTTGAATAAATAAAAAAATATAAAGTAATTTTGCAAAAAAAATGAAAACAAAACAAGAAATTGTTGAAAATTGGTTACCACGCTACACGGGAAGACATTTAAATGAGTTTACACCATATATACTCCTTACAAATTTTAACTATTATGTCGAATTATTTGCTCAATGGCATAATGTTCCTATTGTTGGTTTAGACCGTAACATGCCAAATGCTAGTGCAAATGGTATAACTATTATAAATTTTGGCATGGGTAGTCCAAATGCTGCTACAATAATAGATTTACTTAGTGCTATATATCCAAAAGCTGTATTATTTTTAGGTAAATGTGGTGGTTTGAAAATGAAAAACAAGCTTGGCGACCTTATTTTGCCAATAGCAGCTATTCGAAGCGAAGGAACTTCGAACGATTATTTACCGCCCGAAATTCCTGCATTACCTGCTTTTTCCTTACAACGAGCTGTATCATCTACTATACGCGACCATAATCGTGATTACTGGACAGGAGTGGTTTTTACTACCAACAAACGCGTTTGGGAGTACGAGGAACGTTTTAAGGCATACTTAAGCAAAACACACGCCATAGCTATAGATATGGAAACGGCAACAATATTTGTTGTTGGTTTTGCTAACGGAATACCAAGTGGTGCTTTATTGCTTGTGTCTGATCAACCAATGATTTCAACAGGCATTAAAACAGAAGCGTCTGATAAATATGTTACACAACAATTTGTAGAAGCGCATCTAAGAATAGGAATAGATGCACTTGTTGAGCTTAAAAACGAAGGCAAATCTGTTAAACATTTACGGTTCGACGATTAAATATGGCTATATTGACCTACGAACAAATAATTAAAGAATTAGAGAAAAAAATTTATCGTCCAATATATTTTTTAATGGGCGAAGAACCATTTTTTATAGATGAAATATCAGATTTTATTGAAAATAATATTTTAAACGAAGCCGAAAAGTCGTTTAATTTATCTGTTGTTTATGGGAAAGATGTAGATTTGCCAACAATTGTTTCTTTAGCAAAGAGATATCCAATGATGTCTAATTATCAGATAGTTATAGTTAAAGAAGCTCAAAATATTAAAAACATTGATGCAAGCGAAATAGGAAAAAAAATTAACCCACTTTTACAATATCTCGAAGACCCATTAAAATCAACTATCTTAGTTATTTTATATATTGGAAAGAAACTAGAAAAAAATAAAAAAAGTTACAAAGCTATAGATAGCAAAGGGATAATTTTTGAATCGAAAAAAATTTATGAAGATAAGTTACCTGCCTGGATAACTAATCAATTCAAGCAACGCGGAAAAAATATTGAACCACAAGCTGCCTCTATTATGGCCGATTGTATTGGAAACAATTTGGCTGCTATAATCAACGAAATAAATAAAATGGTAATATTTCTGGAAAACGAAAAAAGTATCACTGTTAAACACGTAGAAAAATTAGTAGGAATTAGCAAGGAATTTACTAACAACGAACTTTTAAAAGCTATCGGGAAAAAAGTAATAACTCAAACAAACAAAATTATTTTGTATTTTGCTTCAAACTCAAAACAATACCCTGTACAACAATCTATAACAATGATGTTCGACTTTTTTCAAAAAGTTTTATACTATAAAGACATTCAACAATTATCAGACCAAGAGGCTGCAGCTAAATTAGGAATTCATCCTTTTTTCTTAAACGATTACAAAACTTGTTCTAAAAATTACTCACGAATACAATTAATAAATAATATACATTTAATTAGAGAATACGACATAAAATCGAAAGGAGTAGACAATACAGCTGAACCTCACGAATTATTAAAAGAACTTGTTACTAAAATTGTATATAATCAATAAAACCACAAAGCAATAACAAATTATTTGTACTTATATTTCAATAAGAGCGTTTTTATCTATTTTTTTTATTAAACCTTGTAATACTTGTCCTGGACCTACTTCAGTAAATGTAGTTGCTCCATCTTTAATCATATTCTGAATTGTTTGTGTCCAACGAACGGGAGCTGTTAATTGTGCAATTAAGTTGTTTTTTATGTTTTCGGTCATAATTTCGGGTAAAGCTGTATAGTTTTGATAAATCGGACATATAGGAGTAACAATATTTGTCTTTTCTATGGCAGAAGCCAATTCAATACGAGCAGGTTCCATAAGTGGAGAATGAAATGCACCGCCTACTACTAACTTAATAGCACGCTTAGCACCACGTTGTTGAAGAAATGCTATTGCTTTATCAATGCCAGAAATACTACCAGAAATAACTAATTGACCAGGACTATTATAATTAGCCGGAACAACAATATCATCTGTTGAAGCACATACATCTTCAACAATAGCATCGTCCACGCCAAGAATAGCAGCCATTGTAGATGGCTCTTTTTCGCAAGCTTTTTGCATAGCAATAGCTCGAGCCGAAACCAGCTTTAACCCATCATCGAAACTAATTGCCTTTGCAGCAACTAAGGCAGAAAACTCTCCCAACGAATGACCTGCTACCATATCGGGCTTAAAATTATCGCCCAAAATTGTTGCAAGAATAACAGAATGTAAGAAAATAGCTGGTTGTGTAACCTTTGTTTGTTTCAACTCATCTTCTGTTCCATTAAACATAATATCGGTAATACGAAAACCAAGTATTTCATTGGCTTTTTCGAACATTTCTTTTGCAATGCTATTCTGGTCATATAAATCTTTACCCATACCTGGGAATTGCGAACCTTGACCAGGGAAAACGTATGCTTTCATTATTATCAAAATTATTAGAATTTTTACAAAAGTAGTTAATTTTTTCAACAAATAAATTCAAAAAGCTGCTATATAATTTTTTATTAAATTTGCTTACTTCATTTTATATATTGCTTATTATATGAGTACTACAAAGTGGTATGTCTTATATACACGTTCTCGTTTCGAAAAGAAAGTATATAATTCATTATGCGAAATGGGAATAGATGCATATTTACCACTTTACAAAACACTACGCCACTGGAAAGATAGAAAAAAATGGGTAGAAGAGCCACTCTTTCGTTCATATTGCTTTGTTAATGTTAATACAAAACAGTATCAAGATGTTTTATCGGTCCCTGGAGTGGTACGATATGTTTGGTTCAACGGCAAACCTGCTATAATTACCGAAGAAGAAATAAGGCTCATAAAAATAGCTTGTAACTCTTCATATAAAATAGAACCAGTTTTAACAATAGATTTTAAATTAGGCCAAAAAGTTATTATAATAAAAGGAATTTTTAAAAATTATGTAGGAGAAATTATAGAGTTTAAAGGAAAAAACAGAATATTGTTTAAAATTACAAATTCACCTACATCTTTTGTTGTACAAATACCAAAAAATTTTTTAATGGAATATTAATTAGTTGTCTATTAAGTAATTAAAAAATTACTAGCTAAATTATGCAATTCAACTTATTATTAATGTTTATAAAAAAACAAAGTATCGTTATTAGATATTAGAATATGTTTTTTTAATATAGCAATACTTTTTGGAGTTACTTTGAAACGAAAAACAATATTTTCATTTTTTTTCAGGTACTTGTTAGTTGCAATAATCACTTGTTGATTGTAAACATAAAAATCAAGAAAATTTTCAATGGGCATAAATTGTAAAAAATTTCCATTACTATCGAAAATATACAATCCCATATTGTAAGTTCCGATGTAAACTTTGCCATTCGATTCAAACATTTTAATAATATTGCTTAATATTGGTATTTGAGTTCCATAGAACACTATTTCGAGTTTTGAATTTATAAAGACAAGTTTCTTTTTTATTTCATCATAAATCCAGATTCCTCCTTTTTCAGAGCTACAAATAGCACTTACTTTTGTAAAACCTATTTCATCAAGACTTATAGGTGGTGATAGTGGAGTTAAATTGTTCGACAGTAGTTGTACATAATTATACAAATTATAATATACTAATATTTGCAACGGATTACTAACATCTACAATACTTATATTGCCAAAATTATTATTCGAGTATGAACATAAGATTTTACCAGTTGTATCAATTTTCTTAAGAGAATTATTTTGCTGGATATATATATATTGAAAAATATCGGTATAAATCTTTTGGTGTTTTTCAACAATAAACTTTTCTGGTTTGTTGGAAGAGTTTATTATTATAAGCAACATTATTATTGATCTTATAATCATTATATAGAATTGTGTATTTCTAAAATTTCTTCAATTATATTTCTTGAGTTTTCTAAACGTGGTACTTTATGCTGTCCTCCTAGTTTGTTTTTTCGTTTTAGCCATTCGTAAAAGGTTCCTTTTTTTACAATAGTGTATTGTGGCATAGAAAGTGTAAGGTCTTTATATCGTTTAGCTTCATAATCGGAATTCACACTTTTTAGAGCACTGTCGAGTTCTGTAATAAAAACATCCATATCTGATGGTTCTTTTTCAAATTCAAATACCCATTGGTGCGAGCCATTTTGTTGATGATTCATGTAAATAGGTGCAACAGTATATTCTCTGATAATTGCACCTGATAATTCCGATGCTTTTTTTACGGCATAATCGGCATTTTCTACAACAAGTTCTTCGCCAAAGGCATTTATGAAATGTTTTGTGCGACCTGTTATTTTTATTTTATGCGGAAATAATGATGTAAACTTTATTGTATCTCCTATCATATAACGCCACAATCCAGCATTTGTAGATATAACTAAAGCATATTGTTTATTTAATTCAACTTCCGAAATAGTTAATGCTTTTGGATTTGGTTTGTTCCATTCTTCCACTGGTAAAAATTCGTAATAAATTCCTATATCAAGCATGAGCATCATGTCTGATTCGTCTAATTTGTCTTGAATAGCAAAAAATCCTTCCGAAGCATTATAGGTTTCTAAGTAACGAATAGGTTTATGCTTAAAGAAGTTTTGAAAATGGTGGCGATAGGGCTCAAAGCTAACTCCACCATGAACAAAAAGTTCTAATTGTGGCCATATTTCGTCTAAATGTTTTTTTCCTGTTATTTCGAATATTTTTTTTATAAGAACAATCATCCAGGAAGGAACTCCGGCTAATATTGTAACATTGTGTTTAATTGTTTCGCGAGCCATTTTTTCTATTTTAGCTTCCCATTCTTCCATCAAAGCTATGTCCAAATTTGGTGTTCTAAGAAATTCTGCCCAAAATG
Organism: Bacteroidota bacterium; assembly: GCA_037445415.1. Lineage (GTDB taxonomy): Bacteria > Bacteroidota > Bacteroidia > Bacteroidales > GWA2-32-17 > Ch61. The sequence continues at coordinate 1,099 of JBBIKO010000085.1, read as the reverse complement.
GCAAGTTGCGTATTAAAACAGCCGACAAATCGCCATAATACATATTACTGTTGAATTCGCTTATTTTATGGCTTCCTCCTAAGGCAAGAGTTTTTCCCGAAAATATCTGACTTTCGGGAAAATTCTTCAAATAGAAAGCAATTACATTTCTACCTCCTTTAAAATGACATTCTTCAAGCGATTCTTTACTTACAGGAATATACTTGCTTTTAGAAGAAGTTGTCCCCGAAGACTTTGCAAACCACCTTATATTCGTTGGCCATATAATATTTTGTTGTCCTTGTATTATTTTATCAATATATATTTTAAAATTTTCATAATCGTTAATAGGAACAGTTTCGCTAAATTCTTTTGGCGTTTTTATTTTATTAAAATTATATTTTTTTCCGAATTCAGTATTTTTGGCTTTAGACAATAAACTTGTTAGAACATCATTTTGTACCTCTTGCGGGTAGTTTTTCATTAGCTCAATCTGATTTAATCGTTTTACATTGAGCCATGAAATGAACGAATTTAATATTGGCATTTTATCATTATTTTTACACAAAAATAATAAATATGGAATTAGTTGATATATTTTTAATTATTCCTTTTCTATGGTTTGGCTTTAGAGGGTTTATAAATGGTTTCTTTAAAGAATTGTTTTCTACATTAGCTTTATTTGCAGCTATTTACATTGCAATAAATTTTTCTTCTGTTGTAGGACAATGGATTTCCGAATTATTTTCGTCCCAATCTAAATATTTTAAGCTCATAGTTTTATCTATTACTTTTATTGGTTCGCTATTTTTAATGAAAATTGGAATATGGATTGCCGACAAAATTTTTTCAAATATAGGATTAGGTTTTTTTAATAAAATATTAGGTTTAACATTGGGATTGATAAAAGGACTACTTATTGTTGGAATGGTCTTATATTTGCTTGGTAAATTCGATAAAAACGAAATAATAATATCTGCCGAAAGTAAAAATAAGTCGCTCCTTTACAAACCTATTAACAATTTTGTTTCAACAATTTATCCTTCGTTAATAAATTTCGTGGAAAAACAAATTAAAGAATAAAAATGGAATGGTCTGAATTAGGTTATTTAGGATTATT
>JBBIKO010000084.1:3626-7524 GCA_037445415.1 Bacteroidota bacterium | reverse complement strand
AAGATTATTAAATTTTAAAATATCAAAATATAGCCTCGTTTCAGATTGGTTCGAAGAAAAATACAAAAAAATATTTAACGATTGTTTTACTAACAATAAAGCAGAAGAACTTCAAGTTGACATAAACCAACAAAAATTCAAAATTCGAATAATAAAAGAAAAAGACAACAATTATAGGTTGTCGTTTTTTCTTAATAACTATTTAGAGCATATAATTCTGAACAAAATATTTTTTCAATTAGCAGATTTAATTGAAGATGGAATTATTGTAGTTGACCAGTTTGGACGAGTACTTTATGTAAACAAAACTTTTTGTAAACTAACCAATTACGATTATGAATTGTTGATAGGTAAGATGTTTTATCCATTATTTGTAAACTCAGAACAATATTACAAAAATATCGCTATTTCTTCATTCCAAGATAGAATTATAATATCTGACGGAACAACTATTCCTGTTAGTATTTTAAATCATAAATTAGAATTTGGAAATAATCAGATTGTAAATGTTTATATTGTAAGAAATATAAGTTTACTTAAAAAGGCAGAAAACCAGCTTACTTTGAGGGATCAAATTTTAGAAAACATATTTTTTGCTTCTCAGCAATTTTTGTGTTCAGAAAAATGGGATGAAAATATAAATGTTATCTTAGAAAATTTAGGTGAAGCAATAAATGCTTGTAAAATAAAGCTTTTTGAGAATGTTTTACAGAACGATGTAGAGTTATGCTTTAAAGTTTATGCTGAATGGATAAACAAAAATTTTAATAATTCTAACTTTTTTTCTCAAAATATTATTCAATATTTTCCTATATACGAAGAACTCTTTTTAGAGCTTTCAAAAGGTAATGTATATTTTATAGACAACGAAGAAAAAAACAATTTTTTCCGCAAACAAAATTTAAATTATTCGGCAATTTTTATTCCAATAAATACAAAAAATCAATGGTGGGGGTTTTTATTTGTTGAAGTATCACAACCGTTAAAGATATGGTCTTTTCCCGAAATTTATGCTTTAAAGCAGATTTCAAATATCATAGGATCCGCAATTTTACAATATAACGCAATAGAAAAACAAAAACAGCTTATAGAAAATGCAGAAAAAAGCAACTTGTTAAAAACAATTTTTCTTTCGAATATTGGTCATGATTTTAGAACACCTTTAAATTCTATCATTGGGTTTAGCAAACTAATAAAAAAATCAAATTTATCGCAAGAAAAATTAGATAAATATGTTCAACATATTCTCGAAAATAGTTATCGTTTGTTGTTACAAATAGATAATTTAGTAGAATATTCTACTTTAGAGTCAGAAAATTTTATACTAAACTTAGAAAACATATACATAAATCAATTTTTAACTGAAATAGGCCACATAACTCAAAAAAAGATAATAAAGTCGGGCAAAAATATTGTTGTTCAAATAAATTGTCCGAACGAAAAATTCGAAATAGTTACAGACAGAAAGAAAATTTATAAATTATTTGAGATATTAATGGATATAGTAGTTCAAAATACGCAAAAAGGCTATATAGAAATTGGTTGCAAAAAGGTAAAAGATAATTTTCAATTTTTTATAATTGATACCGGTATTGGACTTGAAGAAAAGTATCAAAATATATTATTAAATGAATTAAGTCAAATAGAAGACAAACACATACACATCCATTCAGATTTAGGTTTGATGATGACTATAGCTAACAGAATTATTAAAATATTAAATGGTAATGTATCAATACAAACTGATTATAATAGCGGAAATTCTATATACATTGTGTTTTCTGAAAAATTAAAAGTATTGGAAAATGAAACTGTAAGCTCAAAGGCTGAACATAATACTGTTCTTGTTTATGAAGAAGATGACGATTTATATACAAAACTTTATTTAGTTTTAAAGCAAAAGTACGAAAATGTTCAACGTATCAGAAATATAAATAATATTCATAACACAAAACACAAATGCCTTGTTCTTAATACGTCTAATTTAATTGTTAATAGCGAAATTAAACTACTTAATAGTAAGTATCCAAATTTAAAAATAGTGCAACATCAATTAACAAATAGTATTTTAAAAAATTCTAACACAACTGATTATTATTGGAATATTTTTTGTAAGATTGAAAACCAAAAATAACGATTATGAAATATGTAATAACTATATTATTTCTTATTTTTTCTATTTTTATATTTTCACAAAATATAAATAGCCAGGTTCAAATACAGCAAGAAGCACATTTCCCTGGAGGAGATGCTTCTCTTATTCGTTACATTTATGAAAATATTAGATGGCCTGATAATATTAAAGGCAATGTGATTGATGATCAATGCATTATTAGTTTGGATGTAAGACCAGATAGTTTAGTAGAAAACATTGTTTTTCTAAAAAAAGTAGGTTACGGTATTGACGAGCAAATAGTTGAATTATTAAAGAGAAAGAAATTTATTCCTTCTATTCAAAATAATATACCTGTTAAAATGAATATTGTTTTATCCATTCCTGTACAACATAGGAGAAAATAATTCAACCCAAATTACGCATTAGAAAAATAAATCGGTAGCGAAAATTCCCTTGATGTATTACATAGACCTGTGCACTATTCTTTTTGTAGGGTTAAATTTTCTTACCAAGATATATGCTTTAACTTTGTAAAAATAACCTTTACGATATGCTGTATGTCAATTATATAAAAATAAATTTTTATAATGCGTAGCATTATAAATTTTCCCTATTGCGTAATTGGGGATAAACGTATATCTTACGAATCGATTATCTGATTGACCACACGAACAGGATGATGCTTGTAGATAAGCCCCTCTAAACACGGAGGTAACAACATTAACTGTTGCTGATTATATTCTTTGAATGTTTTACGATGACTTTTCATGAAATAAATATAAAAATATTCACTATTGAATATCAAAATGTTATGAAATTTTATTAACAATAATCCGTTGAATTATAAACAATTAAAAAGGTTGTCCTTTTGAGACAGCTTCTTTTTATTATATATATTTTTTATTTTTGCAACAATATTTGTATAAATGGGAATAAATTATTTTGCTCATCCAACAGCAGTTATTGACGAAGGTTGTACTATAGGCGAAGGAACAAAAATATGGCACTTTAGCCATATTATGCCAAACTGCATTATTGGAAAAAACTGTAATATTGGCCAAAATGTTGTGATTTCGCCAGAAGTAATTCTTGGCAACAATGTAAAAGTTCAAAACAATGTTAGTATATATACAGGTGTTATATGCGAAGACGATGTCTTTTTAGGACCTTCTATGGTTTTTACTAATGTCATAAATCCTAGAAGTGCTATAGCTAGAAAAAATCAATACCAGAAGACTATTGTGAAAAAAGGTGCTACTATTGGTGCAAATGCTACGATAGTTTGCGGAGTTACAATAAGTGAATACGCATTTGTTGGTGCAGGAGCAGTAGTTACAAAAGATATAAAACCTTATGCATTAGTTGTTGGAAATCCTGCTAAACAAATAGGCTGGATGAGTGAATATGGTTACAGACTTCATTTTAACGAAAACAACATTGCTACTTGCCCCGAAAGTGGTGCAACGTATAAACTCGATAAAGAAAATGTTTTTAAATTATGAATAATAATTTTGCACTTATCGGAATAGCAGGTTATATTGCACCACGACATGTTAAGGCAATAAAAGATACAGGAAATAATCTTATAGCTACCTTAGATCCTTTCGATAGCATAGGTTTTATAGATGCTTATTTCCCAAAAGCCGACTATTTTTCGGAATTTGAGCGTTTTGACCGCCATATAGATAAATTAAAAAGAAATGGAACTCCTATTGATTATATAAGTATATGTTCACCTAATTATTTACACGATTCGCATATCAGATTTTCATTAAGAAGCGG
>JBBIKO010000084.1:0-3607 GCA_037445415.1 Bacteroidota bacterium | reverse complement strand
TCCATGGAATATTGATGCTTTATCTGAAATAGAAAAAGAAACAGGTAAAAAAGTTTATACTATTCTGCAACTTAGATTGCATCCAAGTATTATCAAACTAAAACAAATTATTGATTCTGATACTTCTAACAAAGTTTATGATATAGATTTAACTTATATTACAGGACGCGGAAATTGGTATTATTTTTCTTGGAAAGGCGATATTCAAAAATCGGGAGGTATTGCTACAAACATAGGAATACACTTTTTTGATATGCTGCTCTGGATTTTTGGTGATGTTGTTGAACAAAAAGTTTTCCTATCTTATCAAAATAAAGCATCAGGCTTTTTAAGACTGCAAAAAGCTCGAATACGTTGGTTTTTAAGTTTAGATTTTGATGACATTCCCGAAACTTTAAGAGTAAAAGGGAAAACTACATATCGTTCATTAACTTTAAATGGTGAAGAAATTGAATTTAGCGATGGTTTTACCGACTTACATACCGAAAGTTATAAGCAAATACATGCTGGGAACGGGTTTGGATTAAACGAAGCACGTAAGTCTATAGAACTTGTATATCAAATTCGAAATGCAGCTATAAGCTCTTTAAAAGAAAACTATCATCCATTTTGTAAAATATAAATAATTATGAGAAACATTTATGACCGATTATTAACAAAAGAAACAAAATTATCAGTAATTGGCTTAGGATACGTGGGACTTCCTATCGCACTTGAATTTGCCAAAAAAATTTCTGTAGTTGGCTTCGATATTAAAGCCGATAGAATAGAGTTGATGAAAAAAGGTGTTGATCCTAACAAAGAATTGGATAGCACCGAATTTAAAGAATGCAACATACTTTTTACCAGCAATATTGAAGATTTAAAACAAGCCTCATTTCACATTGTTGCTGTTCCTACCCCTATTGATAAACACAATATGCCCGATTTACAACCCATTCTAAAAGCTAGCGAAACTGTTGGTAAAATTATCAAACCCGGCGATATTGTTGTTTATGAATCTACAGTTTATCCTGGTTGCACAGAAGAAGATTGCATACCAGTTATAGAAAAATTCTCAGGATTAAGTTTCCCTACTGATTTTAAAGTTGGATATTCGCCCGAAAGAATTAACCCTGGCGATAAAGTAAATACACTAACTAGTATTGTCAAAGTTGTGTCTGGATGCGATGAAGAAACTCTCGAAATAGTAGCTAAAACTTATGAATTGGTCGTCAAAGCAGGTGTTTATAAAGCGTCGTCAATTAAAGTTGCTGAAGCAGCGAAAATTATTGAAAATACTCAAAGAGATGTAAACATAGCTCTAATGAACGAACTTTCTATAATTTTTAACCGAATGGGGATAAATACATACGAAGTACTTGAAGCAGCAGGTACAAAATGGAATTTTCTTAAATTTTACCCAGGATTAGTAGGAGGTCATTGTATAGGAGTTGACCCGTATTATCTTACATACAAAGCAAAAGAATATCGTTACCATGCTCAAGTAATAAATTCAGGACGATTTGTTAACGATTCTATGGGATATTATACAGCAAAACAAACAGTTAAAAAAATTATTGCTGCTGGCAAAAATGTTTTAAATAGTCGTGCGTTAGTTATGGGAGTTACTTTTAAAGAAGATGTCGCCGATTTAAGAAATTCGCGTGTAGTTGATGTTATCAGCGAACTAAAATCGTATGGTATTGAAGTTGATGCTGTAGATCCATTTGTTGAAGCAAAAGAATTCTTCGAAGAATATGGTTATCATCTTTCAGAAAAGCCTTTTGGAAAATATGATGCAGTAATAGTTGCAGTCTCGCACAAACCATATAAAGAATTACAACCAGAATATTTTGAAACTCTTTTAAACGAGAAAGGCATTCTTGTAGATGTTAAAGGTATATACAGAAAAAGAAAACCAAACGTAACTTATTGGAGCTTGTAAAAATGGGGAAAAAAATTCTTATTACAGGAGGAACAGGTTATATAGGTTCTCATACAGCAGTAGAACTAATTGAAAAAAATTATGAAGTCTTTCTAATCGACAATTTTTCAAATTCGCATAGCTCGGTTCTTAAAGGGATAAAGAACATTACTCAAGTTGAGCCACATTTTACAAAACTCGATTTAACCGATAGACAAGCAGTAAATGATTATTTTGTTCATCATCACGACTTAGATGCTGTTATTCACTTTGCCGCTTTGAAAGCTGTTGGAGAATCGGTACAACAACCTTTGCTATACTATTACAACAACATTGTATCTTTATTGCATCTGTTAGAAAATATGGTTGAATACAATATACCATATTTTGTGTTTTCTTCGTCTTGTACTGTATATGGTGAGCCCGACAAATTACCAGTTAAAGAAACCACACCAATTAAACCAGCTCTTTCGCCTTACGGCAACACAAAACAAATTTCAGAAGAAATTATACTAGATTTGGCAAAAGTAAAAGAAAATTTTTCTGCTATATTGCTACGATATTTCAATCCAATAGGTGCTCATCCTTCAGGGTTAATTGGCGAACTTCCTATAGGTGTTCCTAATAACCTTGTTCCTTATATTACTCAAACAGCTGCAGAAGTTAGAGATGTTTTAAGAATTTTTGGAAATGACTACGATACACCCGATGGAACTTGTATTCGTGATTATATTCATGTAGTTGATTTGGCAAAAGCACATATTGTTGCTTTTGAACGACTAATGAATAAAGGAAATACAACAAATTGTGAAGTTTTTAATATTGGTACAGGAAAAGGTTATTCGGTAATGGAAATTGTTCATGCTTTTGAAAAAGCAAATAATATAAAAGTTAACTACGTTATAGACGAACGCAGAGTAGGTGATGTAGAAAAAGTTTGGGCAGACGTATCAAAAGCAAATAAAATTTTAAATTGGAAAGCTGAACTTAGTATAGAAAGTGCTTTACGCGATGCATGGAATTGGGAAAAAAAATACCGTGGATTAAATATGTAATATATGAAAAATAATATTTTAATTACTGGCGGTGCTGGATTTATTGGTTCGCACGTAGTTCGTTTGTTTGTTAATTCTTATCCAGAAAAAAATTTTTAACTTAGACAAACTTACATATGCTGGTAATTTAGAAAACATAAAAGATATAGAAAATAAACCAAACTACAAGTTCATAAAAGGAGATATTTGCGATAGCGAACTTGTTAAAACTATTTTCGAACAACATCAAATAGATGTTGTGATACATTTAGCAGCAGAATCTCATGTTGATAGGTCTATTTATAATCCAATGGATTTCATACAAACCAATATTGTTGGAACAGTTACATTGCTTAATACTGCTAAGTATTATTGGCAAAATCAATTCGAAGGGAAATTGTTTTATCACATAAGTACCGATGAAGTATATGGCTCATTGAATGATACAGGATATTTTACTGAAAACACGCCATACGATCCCCGTAGCCCTTATTCTGCAAGCAAAGCAAGCAGCGATCATCTTGTAAGAGCTTATTATCATACATATCAACTACCAGTAATTATTTCAAATTGCTCGAATAATTACGGACCTTACCAATTCCCCGAAAAACTAATTCCACTAATGATAAACAATATAAAAAACAAAAAACCTTTGCCTGTTTATGGT
>JBBIKO010000083.1:3164-7549 GCA_037445415.1 Bacteroidota bacterium | reverse complement strand
AACAATACGATGTAACAAATGAGCATAAATAGTTTCTATACCATTAAAATGCCTAACCACAACAACATTTCCATAACCTCTTATGTATCTGCTTATTCGAACTATTCCATCGAATGAACAATAAACAGTATCGCCTTTGTTAAGTTTAATATCTATGCCAGTATGAATTCTGCGACCTCGCCAGCCAAACTCAGAAATTACTTTATTACGAACAGGCATTTGAAATTTAGGAAATTCAGGTGTTCTAAGAGTTATCATTATCGTATCGTTTATTTGAAATAAGTTTCGTGAAGTTCGTATATATAAAGTATCCCAACGATATTCAAAAATTGAAGAATAATGGCCATTCAAAGAATCATTTAAAAGATAATGATGTTCATCAAGTTCTAAATTTTGTGTAAACACGTTAAGTGCTGAAAATAAACAACATAATTTAAAAATAACAATTTTCATTTGTGCAAAAGTACTAAAATAATGTTTTATAACAGAATATTTTTTAAAAATTTTAACTTTTTTCAGGAAACTTTTTATGGTTAAAAATTATCTCATTGTTTTAAAATAGTGTGTTTTATGAGAGAAGTTAACATAAACAACTTTTCAATTAGAATATTTGAATCAATAGGAAAAGATGCTTTTATTTTAGCATCAGGTAATTTAAATCATCATAATTGTATGACAGTTGGCTGGGCAAGTTTAGGTTATTTGTGGAGACGTCCTATTGCTTTTGTTTACGTTAGACCTCAACGATATACATATCAATTTATGGAAAAATACGACTATTTCTCTTTAAATTTTTTTAAACAGGAATTTAACGACGTATTGCAATTATGTGGTACTCAATCGGGAAGAGATATAAATAAAATGAAACTCGAAAGGATAACACCTGTTGATTATGAAGGAAAAGCTATCTATTACAACGAAGCAAAAACAGTTGTTTTATGTAAAAAAATTTTCTTTCAAGATATAGATCCCAAGAATTTATTAGATAATTCTGTGCTTAATTTCTATCCTTTCAACGATTTTCATCGTATATATTACGGAGAAGTAATTAAAATTTATGAAAAATAACACAATTATATATTTCATATTTTTTTTAACAATTACATTATACACTTTTTCGCAGCCGAAAGAGCTATTAATTATTGATACAGATGCAGGAAACGACGATTATAGGGCTATAATTTTAATGACAAAGTTGAAAAATTACGATATAAAAGCTATAACTTTAAGCGATGGAACATTATTTCCCGACAAAGGAGCTATAAGAGTTGAAACACTTCTAAATTGCTTGGGAATAAAAAATATATCTATTGGAGTTGGGAAAAAAACTCTTTACAATAAACCTATTTGGCGTAAATATGCCGAAAATATTCCATGGTCAAGTTGCTACACAGACTCTTTATCAAAAAAAACATTTCCTTTAGCAAAAAATATTCTTACAACGCTACTCAATGAAGCAAAAAATAATTCAGTTACTATTGCTTGTTTGGGCTCTATGAGTAATTTATTTGAAACATTAAAAGAAAATCAAGATTTATTTAATAAAATTAAACAAATTATATGGTATAATTCTATAGACATTAAACATGGAACTAATTATGTGTTTGAACCTAAAGCTGCCGATTTTATTCTAAACAATAATATACCAATTTATATCATCAATGCAATTAAAGATAAGAAAAACTTTTATTCAGATGATTATATTCAAAGAATTAAAAATATTAAAACAAAGCATGCAAAAGAAATTTGCTTTCAGTTAAATTATTTTTATAAGATAAATGAAATTTCACACGTAAAATGCTGGGACGAGCTATGTGCTCTTTATCTGGCAAATTCCGATTATTTTGTAACTAAAGAAAATGTTAAAGCTCCTCAAATTAAATTTGTTGTAGATTATGATGATGAAAAACTGCAACAACTACTTTTGCAATTATTAAGTGGTACATACCAACCACGCAAACATGTTGTATTTTCAACTTTTCCTACCGATTCTATTTTTTATCCTGATGATGTTAATCAAATAAAAGATAAAATAATAAACAAATACGGAGAAGAAGAGTTTATGTTAGGTACGATAGCATCAGAAATTCATAATCATATAGGAATTTATACTATTATTGGGGTAAAAATGGGTTTATTCGCACGTGAAGTATTAAATGCCAATAAGAATCAGATAACAGTTACATCATATAGCGGAAAAGCTATGCCATTGGCGTGTATCAATGATGGCATAATGGTTTCTACCGGGAGTACGCCAGCATATAGTTTATTTAATGTTTGCGATACCACAGCCAAGCCATCAGCAACATTTTGTTTTAAGAAAAAATGCGTAAGACTTACCTTAAAAAAAGAAATTCACGAAACAATTTCAAACGAAATTCAAGATGCGGTTTTTAAATATTCGATCAGTTCTAACGAATATTGGAAAATTATTAGAAAGTTAGCCTTGCATTATTGGTTAGAATTAGATAGAGTCAATATTTTTGAAATTGAATATTTATAAATTACGTATAAACTAAAAATACTTCGTACCTTTGCATTTTGTAAAAGGTAAATTAAAAAAATGATAAGTCGTCGTTTAATACGTTTAAAAGCAATGCAATTGATTTATTCATTTTATCAAAAAATGCAAGGTGATATTAATCAAGCCGAAAAAGAATTGTTCGAAAGTATTCACAAAACATACGAATTGTACCACTATTTGATGTTGTTGATTATAGACATTAAACAATATGCACTACATAAATTAGAAATAAATAAAAATAAGTTCATTAGATCGAAAGATCCGAAAGATATTAGTGAGTATTTTGTAAATAATCAGTTAATAAAATTGCTAGAAGAAAATTATTTTTTACAAACCTTTTTAAATAATTACAAATTTAATTGGACAATATATCCCGATTTAATTTCGTCGTTGTATAACGATATATATAACAGCGATTTTTATGAAAAATATATGAATGTAGAAAAAACAAGTTTTAACGATGATAAAAAAGTTGTATTGCAAATTTTAACAGATATATTTCCTTATTCGAAAGATTTTAATCAAACGTTAGAAGAAGCAAGTATTTTTTGGAGCGATGACCTCGAATTTGTTATATCAAATGTTGTAGCAACATTAAAAAAATTTAAACCCGAGCTAGGAAGCCATAACAAGTTAATGCAAATGTATCGTTGTAACGATGATATAGAATTTACAAAAAAATTATTTCGCAAAACATTGTTTAAACACGACGAGCACGTTCAAATTGTAAATAAGTATTTAAAAAATTGGGAAGTAGAACGCATTGCTCAGTTAGATATAATTATGATAGAAATGGCGTTGTCTGAATTTTATTATTTAGAAGAAGTCCCTACAAAAGTAACATTAAATGAATATATAGAAATCTCAAAATATTATAGTACTGATAAAAGCAGTGTTTTTATAAATGGTATTTTAGATAAAATAGTTCAGGACGGTAAAAAAGAAGGTAAAATTGTTAAAAAAGGCAAAGGGCTTATTGGAGAATTAAATTAAGTAAATTAACATTGTTTAATATAATAGAAAATAGTATTTTTATTAACTTTGCAAAAAAATGATTATGACAAGGTTGGTTGTATATCTTTTTGGTTTAATGTTTTTTATATCTTGTCAGCCATCAAATATTGAAGTAACAAGCGATTTAATTAATAATCCTCTTACAGCAGAAGGTGAAGGAGACACATCTTATTTGCCAAAATTTGAATTTAAATCGCAGATTCACGATTTTGGAGTTGTTATTCAAGGCGAAAAAGTATCGCACACTTATGTCTTTAAAAACGTAGGTAAGTCAAATTTAATTATTTCGTCTGTTACAGCAAGTTGTGGATGTACCGTTTCAAAATACGATACCAAGCCAATTGCACCTGGAGAGGAAGGAAAAATAGAAATAGTATTCGATAGTTCTGGAAGAAGTGGCATTCAAAATAAATCTATTACTGTGTTATCAAATACACAGCCTAATAGGATAGAACTGCATTTTACAGCAGAAGTTGTTACGTCAGCAAATTATTAAATTTTAAAAATTAATTTTATGAGCAATTTAATGTTTCCTTTATTTTTAATGGCAGATCCAAACAGTGGTCAAAATCCTTTTATGTCGTTATTACCATTGATTCTTATTATTTTAGTATTTTATTTTTTCATGATTAGACCACAAATGAAAAAGCAAAAAGAACTTAGAAACTTTAGACAATCGTTAAAAGTAGGCGATAAAATAATAACAACTGGTGGTATTTATGGTAAAGTAAATGATATAAAAGATAATATTGTTGTTATTGAAGTTGAAGACAAAATGCGATTGAAAATAGATATAAATTCAGTTTTTCGCGATCCTGCTGATATTGAACAAAAAAAATAACAATTG
>JBBIKO010000083.1:0-3140 GCA_037445415.1 Bacteroidota bacterium | reverse complement strand
ATCTGAATTATTAAAACAAATTAGAACAATATTTACACCTAAGCAGGTAAAGCTAAATAAAAGAATTTTATATTTTTTGTTGTTTCTTGCCTTATCGTTTGTTATATGGTTTTTTAACAAAATGGAGAAATCATATTTTGCAAAAATAGAAATCCCTGTAAAATATTTTAATTTCCCGAAAAACGAAATCCAAACAACTCTACTACCAAATAAAATAATTGTTTCGGTTTATGGTAGGGGTTTTACTATATTGAGATATAAAATTCTTTCTTTTTCAACGTTTTATATAGATATTAGTAAACATCTTGGCACAAAATTTTCTGAAAATAAAACAGTATTTCTTTATACTGAAAATCTTATAAGTTCACTCGATAAAGAACTATCTGAAGAAGTAAAAATTCTTAACATTGAACCAAAATCTATTAGATTTTCTTTCTCAAAAAAAAGTTATAAAAAACTACCAGTTATGCCGTTAGTGAATTATTCTGTAGATAAAAATTATATTCTTACAGATATTTCTTTTTATCCGCAATATGTTGTTGTTTATGGACCAAGCAATATTATTGACACAATTGATACGCTTTACACAATTCCAATTAAATTAACAAATTTAACAAATAACATAAATATAAATGGCAAGATTAACGAAATTCATCTTTGTGAGTTTGATGAAACCAAAATAAATATAAAGATTTTTGTTGATAAAAAAACTGAAAAAATCATTAAAATTCCAGCATCTAATTTAATTAGTGAAAAAAATAAAATCAATCAGATAATCCCAGAGTTTATTGATTTAAAATTTAATGTAGCATTGTCTAAATACAACATGGTTCATTATGAATCATTTAGTTTTGAGATTTTAAAAAGTTGTTTGCCAAATAATAAGCAAATAATTTATTATTATCCCAAAGTAAAGCAAACTCCTAAGTATGTCTCAGGAGTTCGTTTTCAGCCAAATTACTTTACTGTAATAACCAATTAATTTATGCATTCCATTGGTATAACAGGAGGAATTGGTACTGGAAAAACAACTGTTTGTAAAATATTTCAACACAATTGGAACATACCTGTTTATTATGCAGACGATAGTGCTAAATGGTTTATGGATAACGATACAGAAACCCGTTTTTTTATATCTACTCTTTTTGGACGTAATATATACAAAAACAATATATTAAAGAAGGAAATTGTAGCTGAAATTATATTTAATAATAAACAAATTAAAGAAGAATTTGAACAATTTATTCATAATAAAGTAATTATAGATTATTTAAACTGGAGAAAAAAACAATATTCGCCATACAACTTGCACGAATCAGCTTTAATATTTGAAGCTCAATATTCAAATTATTTCGACAAAATAATTTTGGTTCTTTCACCTATGGAGCTTCGTTTGAAAAGATTACAAAAGAAAGGTATTTCAAAAAGCCAGGCCTTATTGCGTATCGAAAACCAATTATCCGATGAAGAAAAAGCCAATAATGCTGATTTCATAATATACAACAACAATAATAATAGCTTGATAGAACAAATAATATCCATACATAATAAAATTATGAAAAACCTATGAAATGGGGAAAATGGATAGGAACAGGGCTTGGATGGGCTTTGTTTGGTCCTATTGGGGCTATTTTTGGATTTGCAGCAGGAGCAATAATCGATTCGGATGAGAATATTAATAGTACAACACGTGGCGACTTTATTTCAAGTTTACTCGTTCTTATTGCTGCTATATTGAAAGCAGATGGAACGATAAAAAAGGTTGAACTTAACTTAGTAAAAAAATATTTAATCGAAATTTTAGGTTATGAAGAAGCTCAAAGCGCAATTTTAATGTTACGCAATATTTTAAATAAAGACATTCCTTTAAATAAAGTATGCCATCAAATAAATAGTCATTTAGATTATTCATCAAAATTACAATTGTTGTATTTGCTAATTGAAATAGCAAAAGCCGATGAAAGTACAACAGTCGAAGAAAAAAAAATTATTTATACCATTGCATCCTACTTACACATTCCCAAAAATACATTCGACTCATTATTAAAAGTTCCAAATAATTTAGAAGAAGCTTATTTTATTTTAGAGATAACTCCTGAGGCAAGCGATGAAGAAGTAAAAAAGGCTTATCGTCGGCTGGCAGTAGAACATCATCCAGATAAAGTAAGCTATTTAGGCGAAGAAATTCAAAAAAAAGCACAGGAAAAATTTAAAAAAATAAATGAAGCATACGAAATAATAAAAAAACATAGAAATTTAAAATAAAGATTTTTTTTTTTTTAATATTAAATTGCAAAAAATTTCCTCTTATGAAAAGATATAACTTAATTCTTATAATTACATTTTTCAGTAATATAACTTTTTCTCAGATAGCAATTAATCTTACTGGTAATAATCCAGACAATTCGGCAGCAGTTGATATAGATTTTACTAATAAGGGTTTATTAGTTCCACGTGTATCTTTATCAAGTGTAAGTGATGCCACATCTATATCTACCCCAGCAACATCATTACTTGTTTACAATACCAATGCAAGCATGACCGGTGGACAAGGCACTGGCTATTACTACAATGCCGGAACTCCTGCATTACCTAATTGGGTAAAATTTCTGGTAGGTAAAGAAGCATGGATGATTACAGGAAATGATAATATTGACCCATCTATTCATTTCATAGGAACAACAAATAATCAACCTTTTATTGTTAAAACAAATAATTTAGAACGAATAAGAATAACAACTGCTGGTTATGTTGGAGTAAACATAACAAATCCTACTGCTTACCTTGACGTGCAAACACCTTCTAGTGGTGGGCCTTTTTTGGCTGCAAAAATATATAACAATAGAGCTGTAACTGGTAATTATGCACTTGAATTAAATGTTGCAAGTACAGCGCAAGATAACAGAATACTATTACTTCGAGCTAATGGAACTGAAGTAGCATCATTTAGAGGAAACGGAAGAGTTATTATTGGTAATACAGGCACAGTTGATAATCCTAATACATTGCTAGATATTGTTGGAGGTTCTAGTGGTAATGTTTCTAATTTACTTACAATAAGAAGCGATTACACTGCAGATAACACAGGTACAGGTATCCGCCTTATAAATTCTTCTAGCAATACATCAGATGTAGGCTCA
>JBBIKO010000082.1:0-7555 GCA_037445415.1 Bacteroidota bacterium | reverse complement strand
AGTTATTAACATTAGAACATTTTGCGAATAAAGCAGCCGATAATTTATTACAAAGCATACAAAAGTCTAAGTCAATTCCATTTAACAAAGTGCTATTTGCTATAGGGATAAGATATGTTGGAGAAACTGTTGCACAAAAGTTGGCTCAAGCATTTTTAAGCATTGATAATTTACAAAACGCATCATACGAAGATTTAATTGCTGTTGATGAAATAGGAGAAAAAATTGCAAATAGTATAATTCAATTCTTTCAACAAAAAGAAAATATTGAACTAATTGAAGCATTAAAGAATGAGGGTTTACAATTTTCGTTAGAAAAAAAACAGCAAATATTATCCGATAAATTAATAGGTTTAAATATTGTAGTTACAGGAACATTTGAAGAACCATATCCAAGGAAGAAAATAGAAGAACTAGTTATTAAATATGGAGGAAAATTGGTGAAATCAGTTAGCAAAAATACATCGTTTATTGTAGTAGGCGATAAACCAGGACCCGACAAAATGATTAAAGCTAATCAATTAAACATTAAAATAATTAGCCAAGTGGAGTTTCTTGATTTATTAAACAAACAATAATGTTCTTTATTTCAATAAGTTAACAAGTAGTTTTATATCTTGCTCTTTATTTTTATCAGAAATAAGTATTTTGCCATCTTGTTCGACTATTATTAAATCGTTTACTCCGTTAATTATAGCTATATTCTTATCAGATATATTAATATAATTCCAATTAGAATTTTGAATATATACGTTTTTACCGAAAATAACATTATTATTTTTGTCTTTATTTAGGTTATCGTATAGCGACCCCCACGTTCCAAGATCAGACCATCCGAAATCGGCTTTTATTACAAATACATTATCGGCTTTTTCCATAATTCCGTAATCAACAGAAATATTAGGACATTCTGAATAAATGTAAGATAACTTTTTATTGTTATAAATATTTTGGTCTGTTAACTCCTTAAACAAAAAATGTATTTCGGGCATATATTTATTGTACGCCTTATTTATGGCATTTATATTCCACAAAAAAATTCCACTATTCCAGTAAAAATCGCCACTTTTTAAGAAAAATTTCGCTAGTTCTATATTGGGTTTTTCTGTAAATGTTTTTACTCTCAAAATATTTTTTTTAGATTTTTCATCAGAATTTAATTGAATATATCCATATCCTGTTTCTGGTCTGGTTGGTTTTATTCCTATTGTTAGTAGAGCATTGTTCTGATTTATAAATTCAATCCCATTTTTAATAATATTTTGAAATTTTTCTATATTTATAATTAAATGATCTGATGGAGATACAACTATATTTGCATTAGAATCTCTTGAATAAATAACTGAGTTTGCATACGCAATACAAGGAGCAGTATTTTTTCTAATAGGTTCTAATAAAATATTTTCAATAGGTAAATCTGGTATTTGTTCTTTTACAATTTCTTTGTATTCTTGATTTGTAACTATAAGTATATTTTCTATTGGCGAAATTGGCAAAAAGCGTTCTAATGTTTCTTGCAAAAATGTTTTACCTGTTCCAAGAAAATCAAGAAATTGCTTAGGGTAATGTGGTTGACTTAATGGCCAAAAGCGACTACCTATTCCACCAGCCATTATTACAACATAATTCGAATTGATTTTCATCATTTTTAAATTTTGAACGCAAACGTAACTATTTTTTTGTTTTAATGCAAAAATATCATTTAATGAAAGAATAAATAAGCTACTAAAATAGCAGCAATTATACCGACAAAGTCAGAAAACAAAGCACACCCTATTGCGTGCCTTGTTCGTTTAATCCCTACTGCTCCAAAATATACTGCTAAAATATAAAAAGTAGTATCAGTTGTTCCCTGAAAAATACAAGCCAATCTGCCTACAAAAGAATCAGGTCCGTATGTAGTCATAGCATCTATCATCATACCTCTGGCACCACTTCCGCTTAAAGGTTTCATAATTGCTGTTGGTAATGCTCCAACAAAATCGGTATTTATGCCAAACCACGAGAAAAATTTTTCAATTACTTCGACCAATAACAGCATAGCCCCAGATTCTCTGAAAATAGCTATTGCAACTAATATAGCAACCAAATAAGGAATAATCTTAACAGCAATTTGAAAACCTTCTTTTGCACCATCAATAAATGTTTCATATACATTTATTTTCTTTAAAAGTCCAAATATTATAAACAATACAATTAAAAACAGAATAATAAAATTAGAAACAACTAACGAAATATTTTTCACTTTATCGGATGGAATTATGCTGAAATACCATGTTATAAAAGCAATTAAAAGAGTAAAACCTCCTAAAAATATTAAAATATTTTTATTCAACAGGTTTATTCTCTGAACAATTCCAACTGAAATAATTCCTGCTAATGTCGCAGCAAAAGTAGCAATTAAAATAGGTATAAATATATCGGCAGGATTTGTAGAACCTAATTGAGTACGATAAACTAAAATACTAATTGGAACAATAGTTAAACCAGATGCATTAAGTACCATAAACATTATTTGAGCATTAGAAGCCTGTTCTTTATTAGTATTCAACTCTTGCAATTCGTTCATAGCTTTTAATCCTAAGGGTGTTGCGGCATTATCTAAACCTAACATATTGGCAGCAATGTTCATAATCATAGAGCCTTGAGCAGGATGATTTTTAGGAACTTCGGGAAATAATTTGGAAAATACAGGATTAACAACTCTTGAAAGTAAATTTACTACTCCACTTTTTTCAGCAATTTTCATCAGACCTAACCATAAAGTCATTATACCAGTCAAACCTAATGATAACTCAAAACCTGTTTTTGCCATTTCAAAAGT
Source organism: Bacteroidota bacterium (assembly GCA_037445415.1). Lineage (GTDB taxonomy): Bacteria > Bacteroidota > Bacteroidia > Bacteroidales > GWA2-32-17 > Ch61. Next base: position 4,731 of record JBBIKO010000082.1, on the reverse strand, counting down.
TCCAGCCATCATCCTAGAAAAAACATCGTAATTACCATTAAATATAGAATAAATCAATCCAAATAAAAAGCCAATCAATATCAGCCCAATCCAAATATAATTAAGTAACATTTAATTCTTATTTAACAATTTTACACTTTGAATAATGTTATTTATAGTAGTTTTATATTGTTCAAAATATGCTGGTCTGCAATAAAAATAAAGCATATAAACATCTTTATTATTTTGTAGTGAAAGAAATGAAACATTTAAACTATCTTTAATTGTATTTTGTAATGTTCTAATAAACAAAAAATCTACTTTGAAAGCGTCAACACCATTGACAAAATAGTTGTAAACACTATCTAGTACAACTACTTCCGCAATTTTTCTTGATGCATTTAATGTGCTAGTTGCATAAGTATCTCTCGAATAATTAAATGCCAAACTATCAGATGAAAAAGAATCTTTGTACAATACAAAATAATAATTAAAATTTTCTTCAGAAAACTGCAAAACTGCATTATACTCATAAGAAAGATCGTATCTTTCGTTAAATGAATTAGGTATTAAAAAGAAAATTTCATCTTGTGCAATTAGCTTAAAATCTTTAAAACGTTCGGTATTTAACAAACTATCATAAAACTTATGCGATTCCTGTATTTCATCAATATGTTCAACTATTCTCTTTTGTTTTTCTTGTTGAAGACCAATAACTAGCCAAGCTATAAACAATATTAAAATTAACGGTAAAAAAAACTTTGTCATAACAAACAATTTTTTGTAAAAATACAAATTAAACATGAACACTAAAAATTTAACATTATTTTGTATTGCAAATAGCTATAACATTGCTTAACTTTACGAAAAAATTGTAAGTATATGTTAACAGAATTAAATCCTTCGATTGTTTGGAAATATTTTTCAGAAATTTTGACTATTCCTAGACCTTCAAAAAAAGAAGAAAAAATTATTGAATACCTTGAAAACTTCGCTAAAACAAATAATTTACAATACAAAAAAGATAAAGCAGGAAATATATTAATTAGCAAACCCGCAACAGCAGGAATGCAAGATTTAAAAACAATTGTCTTGCAAAGTCATGTTGATATGGTTTGCGAAAAAAATAGTGATTCTCAACATAATTTTGAGACAGATCCAATAATACCAATAATAGATGGCGAATGGGTAAAAGCAAAAGATACTACACTCGGAGCCGATAATGGTATAGGGGTTGCTATTCAATTGGCTGTGCTTGCTTCCGATAATATTCAGCATGGTAATATTGAGTGTTTATTTACAGTTGAAGAAGAAACTGGGCTTACTGGCGCTTTTGCTCTTGAACAAGATTTTTTTGAAGGCAATATTCTTATCAATCTTGATTCAGAAGACGAAGGAGAAATTTTTATTGGTTGTGCTGGAGGAAAAGATACTGTTGCAAGTATTAAATTTGAAAAGAAAAAACCACCACGCAAACAAATACCTTTAAATATTTCAGTTACTGGACTAAGAGGCGGACACTCTGGTGACGATATTCATAAAGGATATGCTAATGCTATCAAGCTTCTTGTCCGCATTTTATATCATTTAGATCAGCAATATGGATTTAAACTGGCTTATATTCAAGGTGGAAATTTAAGAAATGCTATCCCACGCGAAGCTTTTGCTACCATTTATGTTACGCACGAAAAAGTAGAAAAAGTTAAAGAAGATATTAAATTGTTTTATGAAATTTTTAGCGAAGAATACAAACATACAGAATCAAATATTAAAGTTGAAATTAAAGAAACAGAACACACTGAGTTTATTATAGACAAGAGAACACAACCAAAATTATTATATTCTCTTTATGCTTGCCCACATGGAGTTATATCATGGAGTCAGGATATGCCAGGGTTAGTTGAAGTATCAACTAATTTAGCATCTGTTAATATAAAAAAGAACCGTATTGAAATAACAACAAGCCAAAGAAGTTCAGTTGATACGGCAAAATCCGATATTGTTAACATGGTATCATCTGTTTTTCATCTTATAAAAGCTGATGTTAAACATAGTGATGGATACCCAGGTTGGAAACCAAATCCCAAAAGTGAAATATTAAAAATAGCCAAAAGAGCCTATCGCGATTTATTCGATAAAGAAGCCAAAATTAAAGCTATTCATGCTGGTTTGGAATGTGGGCTATTCTTGGAAAAATATCCGGAGCTTGATATGATTTCAATTGGTCCTACTTTAAGAAATGTGCATAGCCCCGACGAAAAACTTCACATTATATCGGTAGAACAATTTTGGAAATTTTTACTCGAAATACTGAAAAACATTCCAAAAAAATAAATATGAAAGTTTTTTTCTTAATATCTTCATTACAAATATTGTTAAGCACTTTATTTTCTCAAACAATAAATGATATATTTGAAGAAGCCCTTATTTTAAAAAAGAATAAAAAATTTACTGAAGCAATTGCTAAATTTGGTGAAGTAGTAAAAAAAGACAAATTTTACCACGAAGCTTGGTATCATAGGGCTACCTGTTATTTAGAATTAAACAAAACAGAACTTGCTTTAAACGATTTGAATCAATGTTTAACAGTAAAAAAAGATTTCTTAGATGCTTACATGCTTAGAGCAAACTTGAATATTAAACAAAACAAAATACAAGAGGCAATTTTAGATTTAAATCAGGTTATACGCCTAAAACCAAATAATATTGAAGCCTACGAAAAAAGAGCAGAATTATATTTTACAATCCCAGAAAAAAATATAAATGCTTTTTACGATTTACAAAAAGCAGCCGAATTAAAAACTAATAACGACTGGGTTTACATAGAAATGGCAAAATATTTTGCTAACAAAAATAAAATAAATGAGGCAATACAGAATTACAATAAAGCCATTGAATTAAAACCAAATAATGGTGAATATTATTTTTTAAGGTCGATACAATATAAAAATAATAATGATATTTCATCAGCTTTAAAAGATTTATCTACTGCAATAGAAAAAGATTTCAAAAATAAAGAAGCTTATTTCGAGCGAGCAAATTTATACTTCGAAAAAAGAATATACGATAATGCTATAAACGATTATACCATTTTAATAAATCAATTCCGCTCAAAAAATTACGAGATTTATGTTTCGAGGGGTATTTGTTATTCTACATTAAATAAAACAGCCGAAGCAATAAAAGATTTTTCAAAAGCTATAACTATAAATCAAAGCAAAGCAACAGCATATTATTTAAGGGGGAGCGAATATCACAAATTGGGTAAAACAAAAGAACCGTTAGCAATAAAAGATTTTAATAAAGCTATTGAATTAGAACCCAATAATGCAGATGCTTATTTAAAAAGAGCCATCTATTATCTTGAAAAACAAAAATATACAGAAGCATTAGAAGATATTAATAAATCTGTTAAAATAAAATCAAGTTCTGAAACACACTTTTATAAAGGGGCCATACTTTACGAATTAAAAAAATTAAATGAAGCCTGTGTTGAATTGAAAAAATCGGCACAGATGGGCTATGAGGCTGCAAAAAAAAAAGTTAATGAAATTTGTCCGAATTAAAAATTTTTTTGTTTTAGTGTTTGCTTAATTATTTTTTTTGTATTTTTGCAATGATTTTTTTGCGGGAATAGCTCAGTTGGTAGAGCATAACCTTGCCAAGGTTAGGGTCGCGGGTTCGAGTCCCGTTTCCCGCTCTGGTTCTAAAAAAATATTTCAATTTCTTAAACTTGCCTCGGTGGTGGAATTGGTAGACACGCAGGACTTAAAATCCTGTGGCCCGATAAAGGCCGTACCGGTTCGATTCCGGTTCGAGGCACTAAAAAGCAGCATTAGGCTGCTTTTTTTTATATAAACTTCTTCATTGTTACATGTTTTTCTGCATGATATGAAGAACGAACAAGTGGAGAACTTTCTACATTTTTAAAACCTTTTTTCAATGCAATGTTTTCTAACTCTTTAAATTCTTCTAAAGTATAATATTTTTCAACGCTTATGTTTGATTTGGTTGGTTGTAAGTATTGTCCTATTGTAATAATTTTGCAATCAACATTAAGCAGGTCGTCCATAGCGTTAAGTATTTCACCCCATGTTTCGCCTAATCCAACCATAATACCACTTTTTGCAATAATTCCACTCTTTGCTACGTAATCAAGTACATATAAGCTTGTTCTATATTCAGCAACACTACGAATTTTAGGTGATAATCTCTCTACAGTTTCTAAATTGTGTGAAACAACATCGGGCTTTTCTTTTAAAACAAAATCAATTAAATCATTATTCCCCTTAAAATCAGGAATTAATACTTCAATTGTTGTAAAAGGATTTTTCTTTTTAATAGCTGAAATTGTTTTTGCCCAATGATGTGCTCCTAAATCGGGTAAATCGTCCCTATCTACACTAGTTAAAACACAATGTTTTAATTTCATTAAATTTATAGAATCTGCAACTCTTTCTGGTTCATTTTTATCTATAGGTAATGGTTTTCCTTTTTTTACAGAACAGAATTTACATGTACGTGTACATATATCGCCCATAATCATAAAAGTAGCTGTACCTGCTTGCCAGCAATCACCAATATTAGGACAATTGCCACTTTGACAAATTGTATGTAAACGGTACTTTTCAACAATTTCTTTTGTATTAAAATAATTTTTATTAGTAGGAAGTTTTATTTTTGGCTTAAATGGATCAATCTGTTTCTTCATTATTAAAATTCATTGGAATATTATTTTCATCGTCTTCTTTG
>JBBIKO010000081.1:4378-7562 GCA_037445415.1 Bacteroidota bacterium | reverse complement strand
TTAAAAATAAGGCTGATTTTCATATAAATCCGTTTAATTATTCATTCGAACTAAGATTAGGTATTGACAATTTTGGTGTTTACTTTAATTATACTCCAGTTTCTTTGTTTAAACAAAACAAAGGTCCTGAAATATATCCTTGGTCGGCAGGAATTTCTTTAATGTTTTAAACTAAACTACTTTTTTGTTTATTACGTGAACTATTCCCGAAACACTGTTCTGTTTTGCGCCAGTAACACTTTTTAAAACATTAGTTTCTCCTAGTATTCTCAAAAGTCCTAAAAAGGCAAAAATTAAAGCTTCTTTAAATTCTATTAAATATTTATCTGGTACAATTATTTTGCATTTCGAATAAAATTGAATTCTTTCTATTAAAAAACCGTTGTAAGCCCCTCCACCTGTAACCAGTATTGTGCCATCTTTTAGAGTACAATTAGCTATTTGCAAAGCTATGTGTTCGACGCATGTAGCTAATTTATCTTCGATAGAGCATTTGAAATTATTTACAATTGGCAAAAAGTATTTTTCTAACCATTCTTTCCCAAGCGATTTTGGCGGATTTTCTTTATAAAATTCAATATTATTGAGTTGCTCTAAAAGCTTTTTTTGTATTGTTGCTTTTCGAGAAATATTTCCGTTTTTATCGTATGTTTTATTTAGTTTATTTGCAAGGTAATTCAAAACAATATTAGATGGACAAATATCAAAAGCAATACGATGTTTATTTTTTTTAAAAGAGATATTTGCAAATCCACCCAGATTTAAACAATAGTTATAGTTGTTGAACAATAACTCATCGCCAATAGGCACTAATGGTGCACCTTGTCCGCCTAAAGCAATATCTAAGGTTCGGAAATCGCTAACAGTTGTTATTCCTGTTTCTGCTGCAATAAAAGCCCCGTCGCCTAACTGATAATTTATTTTTTCTTCTGGGCGATGAAAAATAGTATGACCATGAGAAGAAATTAAATCTACTTCAGATATTTTAAAATTTTCGATAAATTTATTAGTAAGCTTGCCAACAAATTTTCCGTATTCTTTATGTAATTTTATAAAGTCGAAGGAATTTAAAAGATGTGCTTTGGATAATTTATTTTGCCAAATTTTGTTATAAGAGTAAGTTTTTGCATATAAAATTTTGTATTTCCAAGTTTTTCCTTTTTCGAATTCACATAAAGCAACATCAACACCATCGAGCGATGTGCCCGACATTATCCCAATAACCCGATACGATTTTTTATGCATTACAAATTAGAAGTATTTTACTTCCGATTTATTGCCTTTTAGCTCGTTGAGTTTTGTTAGTACATTGTTAGCTAAACGACTGGCTCCTATACGAAAATATTTGTTATTCAACCATTCGCTTCCTAAAATATGATTTACAATACCATAATACACTAAAGCTTGTTTTACAGTAATTATTCCGCCAGGCTTTATTCCTACTTTTTTACCCGTTTTTTCATAAAAATCTTTTATCGCCCTTGTCATTACGTACATAGCTTCGTATGTGGCGGCAGGTTCTATTTTTCCTGTTGATGTTTTTATAAAATCAGCACCAGCTTCCATACTAAGCATACTAGCAGTGTAAATCTGCTCTTCGTCTTGTAAAGCACCTGTTTCTAAAATAACTTTTATATGTGCTTTGTCGCAAGATGTTTTTAACAAATCTATTTCTTTATAAACTTCTTCGTATTCTTTATTTAAAAATTTACCTATCGAAATAACAACATCAACTTCGTCGGCTCCTTTTGAAACTACTAAATTTGTTTCTGCTAGCTTTATGGCTAAAAAAGTTTGAGAAGTTGGAAATCCGCCCGAAACAGCGGCTATTTTAACATCTTCGCAATTAAGGTTTTCTTTTACAAGGTCAACAAAGTTGGGATAAACACAAATGGCTGCAACATTTGGGACATCTGGAAAATGATTATGAAATTGATTTACGGCTAAAACCATTGACTTTATTTTTTCGTTGTAGTCGTTGATATTTAACGATGTTAAGTCGAGCAAATTGAAAATGTTATTTAAAGTATTTACATCGTTTTCTAACTCTGACGATTTTGCAATTTGAATAATTTCTGTTGTTAATTGTTCTTTTGAAAATTTCATATAATATTTACTTAACGTTTATGCAAATTTACAATAAAATTTTTAAATTCTATCTGTTTATTTTTCAAATACGTAATTTGAGTTTTAGTTTCATTTCAAATAGCTTTTTCTACAATCTTAATTTCTTCGTCGGTCAATTTGTACAACTCATACACCAGCCTATCTATCTCCCGCTCCCACTGGCTGGTGTCGGCTTCGTTATCCTGCTTTTTGGTTTCTATGATTTTATCTACCAGATGCTCTATTTGGGTTACTATGGGCTGGTTAGTAGAAGTGATGGGGGGAAGAGGAATTTCAATAACATGCTGATTTAGCCATCTTATTCCCTTTTCTCCAAGTTTTGTACAATACCATCTCTCATATGAAAATACATTTAATTTTGAATTCATATAGCCAAGTATATATTTTAACTTATTACCAGTTAAAATATAAGCTGTACTACTTATAAAAAATTCACCTTTAAAATCTATTGAAAATTGGGCGCCTTGTGCTATTTCCGAATACACCACCTTCTCCTTCTCAAACTCGGGGTAGTAGGCACAGTGACGAAGTTCCCACCAATAATCGCCCTGGTCATCACGTTTTTGGGCTTTTGATTCAAAATGTTTTAAATGTTCCATCAAAGCAGGGAATGTGTCTTCAATAAATTTTTTTGGATTTTCTTTACCTCTATTTTCATTTGTCCAGCCTGCAGGAATGACTATCACCCACAACCCAGCCCAATCGTAGTAATATCGTTTAATATCTCTGCCTCGCAAAATGGGTTTGATAATGGCTTCGGTGCGTTTTCGCTCATCTTCGTCTTTACAATGGGCAAGAATCTCATTTCGCTTATCTGTGTCAATAATAAATGCTTCGTTTAAGCTAGTTATTATTCCATTATATATTTTTACATCCCATTCTTTTAATGGTTTGCCAATACTTTCTATTTTTTCTTTCAGGCGTTGTTCGGCATCACTGCCAATAAACCAGGCATCTTTACCCAGTTTTGTTAGTTCTACACCATTCTTTTTGAGTACTTCCGGAAAATCTATCTGATCTTTGTTTTTTTCGTTAATCGTAACTGCCAGAGTTTTGT
>JBBIKO010000081.1:0-4368 GCA_037445415.1 Bacteroidota bacterium | reverse complement strand
GAATAATCAAAATATTTGTATCGACCGTAGCTTTTTCAAACACATTGGGACCCAAATCAATAAGAATTTTTGGATTGTGTTTTGCAAAAAACGTTCTCAGTTTTTCGCCATATCCTGCCCGCATCCATTTGTTAGATGTAATATAAGTAAGTATGCTGTTTAATTTCAACAAGTCTATACCTTTTTCGTAAAAAAGACAATAAATATCGCCCATACGGTCGAAGGTTTTAAAATTTTGCTTTTCGTACAAATCGGCATACTTTATTTTACTGTTATAAGCTTTTTGTAACTGAATATACGGCGGATTGCCAATAACAATATCAAAACCATCTTTTACTCCAAACATCCATTCGGAGTCGAACCAGTTGGCCGAAAAATTTGTATTATACGGATTCCACTCTACAATTTGCTTCGAAAATTCGGTATAAAAATTATTATTGGCTATTAAATAACTAATATTTTTTCTTAATTCTCTATCATTTTTTTCTAGTTCTTTTTTTCGTTTTACATCAGATGCAGTAAAATATTCTTGTCTGACTGAAAACAATTTTGTTTCAAGATTTTCGATATCAGGAGATTTAATAAATCCTTGAAGATTTGTATTTATTGCAATCAAAGTATTTGCCGCAACCAGCTTGGTTTCCAGATTGGGTAATGGTTCTATGCCAAAGTTATCGTTTATATTGTTGTTCGATTTTTCGTCTACTAATAATGAAATAAAAAATCGTAACTTAGCAATCTGAATGGCAATGGGCTGAATGTCGGCACCATAAATGCAATTTTGTATTAAGTATAATTTTCTTCCGTAATCTAATTCATTGTGCATAAATGTTTCTTCTATTTTTTTTATGAGCGATTGTTTGAGTTTAGGGTCGGTAACAAGACTCAATGCTGCTATTTGTTCTTGTTTCCATTTTATATTGTGCGTATCGAGTTTAGATAATAGAAAAACCAATTTGTGCAAAATGCCCATCGGAAAAGCTCCCGACCCTACTGCTGGGTCAATAATTTTTATTTGATGAATTTTTTTAATCAAAAAGTTAGTAACATTTTCATCAAATAGATTTTCGTCGTTATTGTCAGAAAATAGTTTTTCTAGATTGTTTTTGAATTCTTGTTCGTCATCTGAGCCGTAATCTTTTTTGTAACAGGTAATAAAATATTCTTTTAACGAAGCTGTAACCATGTAATCTACAATAAGTCGGGGTGTATAGTAACTTCCGGTAGCTTTTCGTGCAGTGGTAGATGTTTCGGGATTGTAAGCCGCCAGTAAGTTTTCGAATATGTTGCCTAACAATTCTGGGTCTAATGCAATTTCTTCGTCGTTGAGTGAATTTTCGTCAATAGTAAAATTGTACGACGATAAAATGTTTATAATTCCTTTGGTATGTGCTTTACTATATTTTTTATCCTGATAAGCTGCTGTTAAATCTACAATTTGATTGTCCGAAAAGAATAAAAAGTTAGGAAAAACAACCTGTTTGCTTTCAACATCCGAAAATCCATCTATGCGTATTTCTTTACCGGTATCGTTGTCGGGGTCGTCTTTTCTTTTGTCGAGACATTCAAAAAGCCCACCATTTAGAAAAGGAATATTTCCAAACAACTCGAGCATATCGTCTGGATTCTGAAAGTCATTGTGGTAGCGGAAATAAGAATGATTCATATAATCGGGATTAAGTCCATTTCGAATATTTTCTCTTCTGAATTTTCTTTCGTTAATAGGTGTATTCAAAGTAGCAAAAAACAAATTTTGCAAAATGGCTCCGTAATAGCTACTTTCGTTATTGTTCAAAGTTTTAAGTATCGACTTTAATTCTTCTTGATTGAATAGCTTTTTGGACACAAGCCCTTTTTCTCTCATAAACCAAATAAAAATAATTCTGGTGATAAAGCGTATTAAAGCAATTTCGCGTCCGTTGGGTAGTTGTTCTGCATCTTTAGTAAAACAAACGTGATTCAAAGCCCAGTAATACCAGTTAGCCACTTCCTGATAAAACTGTTTTGTAAGCTTATCGATGCTAAATACCTCTTTTATTCCCTCTTGCGTATTGAAATCTCCTTCGGAAAATTGTTTGATAAATGTTTTGTTTGTCTGTTCGGTGCTTACAAAGAATGTATATCGTCTGAAGCTGGTGTATTTGGTTTTGCCGTCATAAAAAATTTTCTCTACATAACTTACTCGTTTGTTTTTTTGCAAATCGAAAAATATAAATATGCCGGCAATAAACGAATAATAATTTTTTAAAATATCTTTAGCTAACGTAAATTGAATTTTTTTTGATGAACGTTCTCTTAATTCTTTTGTTTGTATAAGGAAAATAGGAAGTAAATCAGTATCAGAAAATTTCAAATATCCAATTTGTGAAATCGTTTCGTCGAAATTATGATTGTATTTTTTAACATCTATGTTTATTTTACTTTCGTCGGAGATGTATAGGTCTGTTTTTTTGCGAATAAAATCTTTTATATTTATTTCAATTTCATTGCTTGTAGATGAGTTGATAAAATTTTTTAAAATATCTATTTCTGCTCCCATAATCTTATATATTTTGATTTTCGATACAAATAATAATTTCGTTCTTAATGTTTTGCGATTTATGTTTAACCTGTGTAATTATATCTTTTCCAAGTAATTTTTGAATTTTGTTAATATTTTTTAAAATACTTTTAGGGTCATCGAGATTGAATTTTGCAATCGTAGAAATAATACTTTTTGGTATAGTACCATAGTTTTCAATATTATTAAGTAAATCTTTTAAAAATGTTTTATTTTCTTCCGTCATCCAATGCGGATTATTTCTAAGTATTTGACGAATGTTATTAGAAGATTTATAAAGGTTGTCGTTGAGCGATTTTGAGTTATTGATAATGTTTGTTGTATATTTATTTTTAAGGTATTCTTCATAATTGTTTTTTAGTTGTTCGTAGTTGTTCCAGAAATTTTCAGAAAGAATTAAATTTGGTTCGTTGGGCTTGCATTCAATTAAAGACCAAGCATCGTCTAAGGTTATTGGTTGCTGCAAATGGATATTGGTAAAGAAATACAAAGTGTTGGTTCTTTTAATAGCCATAATCATATTGTTATCTTTAAAATTTTTGGCTACTTTGATGTATCGTGGTAGGTGTTTAACTTTTTGTACCGTTTCTTTGTATTCATCTAAGAGCATTCTAATTTTTGTAAGCAACGAAGTTTCGTCCGACAATTCATCGGGATTAGCATTAAGTCGTTTGTAAAGTTCCGAAGGAGATGGTTCTTCGTCTTCTGAAAAAATTTGTGCATCTTCTCCTAAGCATTGGTGTATGGTAAACATCTTTAATTCTGCAATTTTCCTAAGATTAATTTCACTTTCGCCTTTATGAGTAGGAAAGAAATTATAAATAAATAATTCTTTAAATGGCATGATTCCAATGCGGTTAATTCTACCCAATCGTTGTATTACTCGTACTGGGTTCCATGGTATATCGAAGTTTAAAACATGATTAGCACGGTTTAAGTTGTATCCTTCCGAAAAACGATCGGTAACAAGTAAAATATCGTAGTTGTTTGTTTGACATTCAGCAGGCAAAGAAGCATCAAACTCGGCAAGTATTTGTTTGTAAAGTTCTTTACTAGGTTTTTCAAAAACCGATAATATTTTGTAAGATGCTTTTAAATTTTCGTAAATATATTCAGCAGTATTTACAAATTCAGTGAAGATAATGGCTTTTTGATTTTTAGATAAAATAAGTTCTAATTTAGTTTTAAGAGTAAAAATTTTAGGATCGTTTTTGCCTATACAATTAAGCTGTTCCAATTCATCAAGAATATTCCTAAACAAAATAGTGTCGTTATTTATATCTTCCAAAAATTCATTTTTCATTTCTGATATTTTATAAATTTCTTTTTCTCCTGCTTCCTCTTCGGTCAATAAGCGTTGTATTAATTGTTCCAAGTCTTTATCGTCTAAGCCAGAAATATCCATTTCGAGCAAGTTATTCATAACGTTTCTGTTAAGAATGAATTTTCCTGTTTTTTCGATAAATAATGAAATATTTTCGTAAATTGTTAAAAAGTTTTGAATACTCCTCTTAAAAGCATAAAATGAGCTTTCGAAACGCTTTACAAGTAAACGGCGCATAAAGTTGTACAAATTAAACTGATGTGTTGTTTCCTCAAATTTGCCAACGCCTTTATTAACAACTTTCGACTTAATTTTATATTTATCGGGTCTATAAATAGGTCCTTTGAATAAACCATTTTCTGAAAAATATTTTTGTAATATTTTATCGTAAAAAGCATTTAAATTGTTGTCGAGAGTAAAAAAGCATTCAATAGGTGCTTGTACTTTGGGTAAATTTCTTATTTCGTTTTTGTAATAAGGATCG
>JBBIKO010000080.1:2450-7562 GCA_037445415.1 Bacteroidota bacterium | reverse complement strand
CCAGAAGACGGAGATTATCCCTTTTATGACTTAGATAAAGAAATACCTTGTGGAACAACTCCAGATAAACGTCGTCCTCGATTATATGGCGATAAAACTTTATGGTGGGTATATAACGATAGAGGAAACATTCACACCGAAACAGATGGGGCTTCTATAGGGATGGAAATACAAGCTCAATATTTTGCTTTTGCTACTAACGACGAACTTAACAATATGACTTTCGGAAATTATGCACTTATAAATCGTTCAACTTATACTCTTCAAGAATGCTATTTTGGAGTATGGACTGATGCCGATTTAGGTGATGCATGGGACGATTATGTTGGAACAGACGTCAACAGAGGATTAGGATACCTGTATAATGGAGATGAGCAAGATGGCGACGGTAATGGTATTACTTATGGTAACCAACCTCCTGCTGTAGGCGTAGATTTCTTTGAAGGACCTTATCAAGATCCAGATGGTAAAGATAATTTATCTAATTGGGTAATAGACCCTGTTACTGGTAAAAGATCATTAGATTGTTCCAGAACCCCAATTGCAGAAGGCAGTATTAACGGATTAAATTTTGAAGATGGTATTATTGATGATGAACGATGGGGTATGAGAAGATTTATATATTTTAATAATGGGGGCTGTGCCCAATGCGATCCACAAACTGCTGTAGAATATTATCGCTATTTACGTGGTTATTGGAAAGATGGAACACGAATGACCTATGGAGCAAATGGTTATGGTGGAGGGACCCCTGCAGATTTTATGTTCCCAAACGATAGCGATCCTTGTTGGTGGGGTACAGGTGGAATTCAACAATCAGGTCAAACATGGACAGAAAAAAATGTTAACAATCAGCCATACGATAGAAGATTCGTTCAGTCGGCAGGTCCATTTACACTGTTACCTGGAGCAACAAACGATATTACAGTAGGTATGGTTTGGGCAAGAGGTACAACAGGCGGGACCTGGGGCTCTGTTTTAGAAGTTAAACGTGCCGACGATAAAGCTCAAAGATTGTTCGAAGTTTGTTTTAAATTAGTTGATGGACCAAATGCTCCTGAATTAAAAATAATTGAGTTAGATCAAGAATTAATTTTTCATTTGTTTAACTATAAAGGCTCCAACAATTATAAAAATAATCCCAACGATTATGAAGAAGTTGATCCATTTATTGTATGTCCCAACGATTTACCAAATTGCGATTTAAAATATCGCTTCCAAGGTTATCAAGTATTTCAATTAAAAGATCAATCATGTTCAGTTAACGATATAGATAACGATAATAAAGCACGACTTGTATTCCAGTGCGATATTAAAGATAGTGTAGCTCGAATCGTAAATTTTGAATACGATAATCAAATTGGCTATACCGTACCAATAGTTAAAGTAGATGGTGCAGATAAAGGAATTTTCCATACATTTAGAATTACCGACGATGCTTTTGCTGTTGGCGACAGACGTTTAGTAAATCATAAGACATATTATTTTGTTGCAATAGCCTATGCATATAACAATTACAAAAAATATGATCCACTCAATCCAAACGCCTTAGATGGTCAAAAATTACCTTATTTAGCAAGTAGAATGGGATATGGCGGAGGTTCAATAAAAGTTTATTCAGCTATACCACACAAACCACAGCCTGCAAATAATGGAACAATATTAAATTCTGCTTATGGCTATGGTCCTAAAATTACTCAAATTGATGGATTTGGTAATGGAAACAATGAATTAAAATTAACACAAAGTTCAATTGATGCTATATTAAATGCAGGGTTACAAAAAGTTCCTTCTATTGAATTTGAGAACAATTACGGTCCTATAACAGTAAAAGTTGTAGATCCTCTTAATGTAGAACCTAACGATTTCATATTAAAGTTTATTCCAGATAGTACAACCTTCAATAGTTCTACATACAATATTACAAAAACCAGATGGATGTTAATAAAATCAAACAACACAAAAGTAGGCGACACTATTTATTCGGAATCATCAATTGACATACAAAATGAACAACTTATTCCTAAGTGGGGGATATCCGTAACGATAACACAAGTATCTTGGCCAGGAAAAAATGATAAATATGCATATCAAAACGGGTATATATCAAGTAGTATAACTTTTAAAGAGCCAAAAAAACAATGGCTCGATTTTATACCTGATATAGATGGCTGTGATTTTCCGAACTGGATAAGAAGCGGAACCGTAAAAAGTCAAGATGATGCAAATTGTAATGATTATTCTGCTGGCACTTTAGATAAAGAGCAATTTTTTGAAAAGGTTGTTGACGGTAAGTGGGCACCATATTCTTTAACAATGAAAGATGCAAAAGCAACTTCTGGTAATAACCCGCAATACAAAGGACTTCAGTTTTATCGTAGAATAGATGCACAGTTAGCAACAGATAAAAGACGTTTATCAAGTGTGTTAATTGTTATTACAAAAGATAAAAGTAAATGGTCTCGTAGTCCGGTTATAGAAATGGCCGATTTAGATTTAGAAACAGGCTTCAGTGCAGGTATTGGCGAACATAATGTAAAAAAATATGAACTTAGAAGAGCTAAATCAGTTGATAAAAATGGGCGAAAAGATAATATAGGTGATAGTACAGATATCAATAAATCAAATTATATATCGGCGTACGGAATGGGTTGGTTCCCGGGATATGCAATAGATATGACAACAGGCGAACGTTTGAATATTGCCTTCGGAGAAAATTCAAGATGGGGTAACCAGAATGGACGCGATATGATTTGGAATCCAACATCAGAATATGCCGATGATATTTATTTTTCAAGCGGAGGACAAAATGGTAATTTATATATTGGAGGACAACATGTAATTTATATATTTGGGCATAATGACAGACCTACTAATAGTAATACATTTAAAGATACTATGCCTGCTTACGATGAGGGAAGATATATTGTAAGAAGACTAAGAGAATTGCAACATTTAACAGGAAGCACTTACGAAAGTCGAATGTTTTTTGTGTGGTCAAATGCAATGTGGGTTTCAATTCCAATGCTTAATAGGCTTATTACAAAACCTACGAATACAACAGACCCTTACTGGTTTATACAAACAGATTTAAAAATTGAGATAAATGTTGCTAACCCTTATCAGGTTAGAAATTCAGAACTAATACACCCTATTGCTCCTAATCAAGGATTTCCCGCATACACTTTTAGTTTAAAGGAGGTTGCACCTATAAAGAACGACTTACAAACAGCAAAAGATGCATTGGATTTAATTCGTGTAGTGCCCAATCCATATTATGGCTATAGTGCTTACGAACGCTCACAATTGGAAAATAAAGTAAAAATAACTAACCTGCCGCAAAAATGTACAATAAGTATTTATAATGTAAATGGCACTCTTATTCGTCGCTTTAAGAAAGATAATACTGTATCTTATCAGGATTGGGACTTAAGAAATGAGTATGGAATTACTATTGCAAGTGGAGTTTATATTATACACGTAGATGCACCAGGAATAGGAGAAAAGGTAATTAAGTGGTTTGGAGCACTACGTCCAATTGACTTAAATAATTTTTAATGTTTTTTTAAACCGGTAAAATATATAGTTTATGAGAAAACTCATCAATTTAGGGATAATAATAATGATTAGTTTCGGTATAGTTCAAATAATGAATGCCGGAAACGAGCAACGTTCAGGTCAAGCCGGAGCAAGTGAGTTGTTAATTAACCCTTGGGCAAGAAGTTCGGGATGGGGAGGAGCTAACACTGCAAGTATTAAAGGATTAGAAGCATTAAATTTTAATGTTGCAGGTACCGCATTTACAAGAAAAACAGAATTAATTTTTGCACATACAAACTGGTTGTCTGGGACAGGAATTAGCATAAATACTTTTGGATTTTCGCAAAAAGTTGGAGAAAGCGGAGTATTGAGTCTTGCTTTTATGAATATGGATTTTGGTCAAATAGATGTTACCACTGTTGATTTACCAGAAGGTGGGCTTGGCAAATTTAACCCTTCTTATAACATTATTAGTTTGGCTTATGCAAAAGAATTTTCAAATAGTATTTATGGTGGATTAACAACCAAAATTGTAAATGAAAAATTAGCAAATTTAGGAGCAACAGGTGTTTGTTTCGATGCAGGAATACAATATCATACCGGATTAGGAAAAAATAAGTTAGGCAAAAAAATAAGAGATAACTTGCATTTAGGAATTTCATTAAAAAACTGGGGTCCAACAATGCGTTTTAATGGAGATGGTTTGTCGTTTAGAGGAAATGTTCCTCCAAATGATATTATAATGACTGTAGAGTCTCGTTCTGCTGAATTCGAGTTACCTGCTTTAATCACTATTGGCAGTAGTATGGATTTTTACTTAGGTGTAACAGCCGATACTGTTAATCAGAAATTAGATAGAACATATCGTTTGACAGTTGCTGCGAATTTTACTTCTAATTCATTTACTAAAGACCAATTTCATTGTGGTGTAGAATTTGCAATAAAAGAATTTATAATGATTCGCGGTGGTTTTGTTTATGAGAAAGGACTTTTTGATTTTGATACACGCACTACTGTGTTTACAGGTCCAACAGCTGGAGTTACATTACAGATGCCAATGAATAAAGAAAAAGGAAGTACTATTGGTTTAGATTATTCTTATAGAGCAACTAATCCATTCAATGGAGTACATTCTTTAGGAATTAAAGTTAGTTTGTAATAAAAAAAATATTATATTTGCATTAAAATAGAACCTCGATAATCGGGGTTTTATTTTTTTTACTATTATAAAAAAGAGGAGTATGAATAAAATATCTTATTTAACAGAAGAAGGATATAAAAAATTAAAAGAAGAATTAGAATATTTGAAAACAATCGAGCGTCCTCGAATATCTGCTATGATAGCAGAAGCAAGAGACAAAGGCGATTTGTCAGAAAATTCTGAATACGATGCAGCAAAAGAAGCACAAGGTATGCTCGAATTGAAAATCGCTAAGTTAGAGGAGATGCTTAATAATAGCAGGATTCTTGATGAAAAAAAAATTGATAACTCAAAAGTTCAAATTCTTTCAAAAGTAAAGATAAAGAACCATAATACGAATCAAGAAGTTATTTACACAATTGTTTCCGAAT
>JBBIKO010000080.1:0-2440 GCA_037445415.1 Bacteroidota bacterium | reverse complement strand
AAGAAGGGAAAATATCTATAAATACACCTATAGCTAAAGGACTACTTGGTAAAAAGAAAGGCGATATTGTTGAAATACAAGTACCTAACGGTAAAGTAAAACTCGAAATTTTAGAAATAAATAGATAATTATGGCTAGTATTTTTTCAAAAATAGTATCTGGCGAAATTCCTTGTTATAAAGTTGCCGAAAACGATAAGTTTCTTGCTTTTCTCGATATAAATCCATTAGCAGAAGGTCATACTTTAGTTATACCCAAAGAAGAAATAGATTATATTTTTGATATTCCAGACAACACTCTTGCAGAAATGTTTGTTTTTGCCAAAAAAATTGCTAAAGCTATTGAAAAAGCTGTTCCATGTAAAAGGATAGGTATTGCTGTTGTTGGATTAGAAGTTCCACATGCACATATTCATTTAATTCCAATAAATAGTGTAGGAGATATTAATTTTTTAAATACAAAATTAAAATTATCAAAAGAAGAATTTACAAAAATTTCAGAGAAAATTAAAGCGTATTTGCTATAGTTATGCAAAATATTTAATTATTTTTCATAAATTTGCATAAACTATAAACTGTAATATATTATGAAAAGAGTTTTATTATTGAGTTTAATTTTAATTACATTTAACAAATTTTTTTCTCAAGTTGTTTTTCAAAACGATTTAGAAAATTGGTCAAACCCTAATACTCCAGCTGGAATGAAAGGCTCAAAAACAAATTTAGAAAACGATAGTATAATTCAATATTCAACTTCTGTACATGGTGGACAATATGCGGTTCAATTAATAAATACAGAATCTACTCATAAAAGATTTACAACTCAGCCATTGCAAGTAACAACAGGAACAACTTATAATATTTCTTTTTGGGTAAGAGGGAAAGGAAATATTAGAACCGGTTTGTTTGATGGTAGAACTGCAAATAGCGGATATGCACCATACAATCCTTATATAACAATAAATTCATCAACATGGACACAATATACACAATCTGTAACTTGCGAAAATACTAACAATGCAGGTGAATTTATTTTTTCTGTACAAAATACAAGTACTGATATAGATCATTTACAACTTGATGATATAGAAATAACAATAAATAATCCAAATGCACCGTCAATTTCTATCACTTTGCCAGTAAATAATTCGCAAGTAATGTATTCATTTGTAAATATTGAATTTACTGTTTCTAATTTTGTGTTAGGAACAGATGGAAAAGTTAAATATACAGTTAATAGTTCTGCACCAAGTTATACATTATCAAGTCCAATTACTTTAACAAGTTTAAGCGATGGACAATACTCAGTAATCTTAGAATTAGTAGATACGAGCCAACAATCATTGAATCCACCCGTTTCAGCTAATGTTAATTTCACTGTAAATACTGCTTTACCTCCTTATGTGAGTATATATGATATTCAATTTACAGCAAATTCTTCAGGAGATTCTCCTTATGCTGATGATATTATTCAAACTTCTGGTATTGTTACAGGTACACATTCTCAAGGTTTTTTCCTTCAAAACGGATATGGTGAATGGAATGGTATATATGTTTTTTCCGCTGTTTATGCACCACAAGTTGTTATAGGAGATTCTATTACTATTGTTGGTAAAGTAAAAGAATATTATAATCTTACAGAAATAACTAATATTTCATACTTACAGGTGCATAGCCAAAATAATATTTTACCAAATCCTATTAATGTTACAGCTTCTCAAGTAAAATCAGAGCAATATGAAGGTGTTTTAGTAAAAATATTAAATGCAACATGTGTCAATCCAAATGCAGGTTATGGAATGTGGACGGTAAACGATGGCACAGATACATGTAAAATACATAATTTGTTGTACAATTACACGCCCGTTTTAAATAGAGTTTACAATATTACAGGTCCGGTTTATTACTCGTTTGGTGAATTTAGAATTGAACCTCGTTTTAGTGCTGATATAGTTGATATTACCAATATAGATGAGAAATCTGTAATTAATATAAATTTCTTTCCAAATCCGGTTAACAACAATTTAAATATAATAGCAGACAAAAATATTAGTTCAATTATGTTGTTCGATTTAAGTGGAAAAATTATATGTACTTACTATGTTTCAGAGACTAATACAACAACAATTGATGTAAGTTCTTTATATAAAGGATCTTATGTTTTAAAAATTCATTTCTTTGATAATGAAGGGAAAACAGTTAATTTCATAAAACATTAATCGTTTGCATATAGTTAAATACAAAAAATATGTATTTTAGCAATTTGTTAGAGGGGTATTAGCTCAGCTGGCTAGAGCGCTTGCATGGCATGCAAGAGGTCAGGGGTTCGACTCCCCTATACTCCACAATCAGAATAAGACTTGACACACAATATTCAAATGCTCTTCCAGACTTTGTTGCGAAAATTGCTTAATTATTTAAGATACAAATACAAAAAAATC
>JBBIKO010000079.1:0-7567 GCA_037445415.1 Bacteroidota bacterium | reverse complement strand
GTTCATATTTATACTGAAGATGGAACATATACAGTAACTTTTATAGCATCAAATGCTTGTGGTTCGGATACTGCAACACAAAATGTTGTTGTGATAATAACAAATATAAACTCTACAAATTCTGATTTATACATTCAAGCATATCCTAATCCAAACAACGGTATATTCTTTATTGCTCTTCATGCAAATTATAAAGGTAAAGTTGATATGGAAATATATGGAGTAGATGGTAGAAAAGTATTTGTTAATGAATGGGAAAAATATACTCCAAAACAAATCGTTCCTGTAAATTTAAAATCCCTCTCAAAAGGTCTATATAGAATTCTTTTGAAAGTAGGCGACGAGTTATTACAAACAACGATAGTAATAGATCAACTTTAATTTTTTTAAAATAAGTTTTAAAGAGGCTGTCAGTTTTTTGGCAGCCTTCTTTTTTAATGTAAGAAACAATAAAATTTATATCAAAATATAACGTTTAATTTAATTTTATTTTGAAGTTTCATGAATTTTTACTTACTTGCATATTAATTTATCAAAACATTTATTATGTTGTTAATAAAGTATTTAAGGTCTGTATTGTGGGCAAATTTTATTATTTTATCAGCATTTATATTCTTTTCTTGTGGTGAAAATCAGCAAGGAGAACAACTTGAAGAGAAAATAATGCAAACCATAGATTCAAACACATCTACAATAATAAAGTTTGATAACACATTATTTAGTATGCCTTCGCCTTATGAAATAGCATATTTAGTAAAAAAAGCCAATATAACTTATAATAAAGATATTATAAACCCATATAACAAGTCTAGTAGCTACGTAACAAATTTTGACAAATCTCTAAATTTAGGAGTATATGGTTCCAATCTTGGGTATTTGACTTTATACGAACAAAACTCTGATGCAATACAATACTTTTCTGTTATTAAAATACTTTCTCAAGAACTTAACATAGAAAATGCATTCGACAAAAAAACTGTTAATAGAATAGAATCTAACATAGGAAACAAAGACTCACTTATGTACATTGTTTCTAATTCATATCGTATGGCAGATCAATATCTAAAAGATAACAACAGAAACGACATAGGTGTTTTAATTTTAGCAGGTGGATGGATTGAAAGTACTTACATATTAACCCAGTTAGCTAAGCAAGCAAAAAAAACTGAAATCTTAAGAAGAATTGCTGAACAAAAAAGACCCTTAGATAATTTAATTAAACTTTTATCTCCTTATTACAATAATTCAAAAGAATATTCAGAACTTACAGATCAACTCATCGATCTTGCATACGATTTTGATGGCATTGATATTAAATACACCTACGAACCACCTACCATAGACGAAAAAAATAAATTAACTATTATTAACAGTAAATCAGAAATTCTTTTTTCTGATCAGCAAATAAGAGCAAATGTCGTTAAATAATAAAACCTTATGAAAACAAATAAAATATTGTTATCAATTCTTTTTACTATACTAATGAATTCTTTATATGCGCAAAGCGATGTAACATTATCATTATGTTCTAAATACATACAACCACCATTTATTTCTGATGGACAAGTTTATAAAGCCCTAATTACAGGTGATGAAATTGCTGAATTTCATGTAACATTTTATGGAGGGACAACATATAGAATAGCTATAGCTGCAGGTCAATCGGAAGGAAATGTTATATTTTCTTTATATGACAAAGAAAGACGTTTGTTATTCTCAAATCGAGATTATAATAATTCAACATACTGGGATTTTAAATTTACAAGTACAATAGATTGTCTAATTGAAGCAGAACTTGATCCTTCTGCACGTTCAGGTTCAGGACTCATAAATATGCTTATCGGATTTAAACAATAATATTTTATGAAAATTTTAAATAATAAAAAGGCATTGATATGAAATACAATGCCTTTTATTATTTTAAGCAAAAGTATCTATGAGTGAACAAATTTTAAAAGCTCTAATGCAATTATTTGCCATAATTGCAAGGCCTGATAGCAACCTTGACGAAAGGCGTCAGGTAGTAAGCTCATTCTTAAAACAACAATTAAATACAGAACTTGTTAATGAGTATATAAAAGTTTTTATCGATTATTATAATCAATATCAAGTCGCTGAAGAAGATTCTACCAAAAAAAAGAAACGAATTGCAGGAAGCTCAGTTAAAGTACTTAAAATATGTACCGCTATTAACGAAGAACTAACTATAAAACAAAAAATTATAGTTTTAATTCGACTATTTGAATTTATTAAATCCGACGCAGAAATAATTTCAGAACAAGAAATAGAGTTTGTACAAGCTGTTTCAGACACATTTAATATTTCTAATGATGAATTTGTCAGAATTAAAGCATTTGTTTTATATGGATTCGAAACTTTACCTAATTCTACAAGAGTTTTAATAGTTGACAATAATATAAATTTTGAACATCCAAAAATCAAGCATTTATATAGGGAATCATTCGATGGACAAATAAGATTTCTTCATGTAAGAACATCAAATCTATACTTTTTACGTTATTTAGGCGAAAGAGAGCTTTTTCTCAATGGGCAATTATTACACCCACATAAAATTTACATTTTTACTCCTGGTAGTACTTTAAGAGCTTCACAAAAATTCAAACCTATATATTATTCCGATATAATTGCAATTTTTAATGAACAACTTTCCGACTCTAAAGTATTATTTGAAGCAAACGATATAGAATACCATTTTAAAGGAGGAAATATAGGTTTGCATAAAATGTCATTTTTTGCGGAATCGGGCAATTTGGTAGGAATAATGGGAGCAAGTGGTGCAGGAAAAACAACTCTCTTAAATGTATTGAACGGAAATTATAAACCTACATTAGGAGCTGTTTTAATAAACGGAAAAAGCATTTACGACGAAGAAAACAAAGAACTTGAAGGACTAATTGGCTATGTATCGCAAGATGACTTATTGATTGAAGATTTAACTGTATTTCAAAATTTATACTATAATGCCCTGCTTTGTTTCGATAATTTATCAAAGTTTCAAATTTTTCGTTTAGTTTTAAGAACTCTTCAAAATCTTGGTCTGTACGAAATAAAAGATATGAAAGTAGGTTCGCCTTTAAATAAGAAAATTAGCGGCGGACAACGAAAAAGATTAAATATTGCTTTAGAATTAATAAGAGAACCTGCCATTCTTTTCCTAGATGAACCTACATCTGGTCTATCTTCAAGAGATTCAGAAAACATTTTGGACTTATTAAAAGAATTAACATTTAAAGGCAAGTTAATTTTTGTAGTTATACATCAGCCATCTTCAGAAATTTTTAAAATGTTCGACAAACTACTAATACTAGACACTAGTGGCTTTTTAATTTATGACGGCAACCCAGTTGAGTCAATTATGTACTTTAAGTCAAAAACACATCATGCCAACTGGAGCGAAAGCGAATGTCCTACTTGCGGAAATGTTAACCCCGAACAAATATTTAATATTGTTGAAACACCTGTTTTAGATGAATTTGGTAACCCAACAAGAACAAGAAAAATAGCATCAACCGAATGGCATAGCTATTTTAAAGAAAGCAGTAGTTTTAACAATAATATAGAAAAACCTGTTTTAGATTCAAGTTATAAATTGCCAAAAATATTCTTTAAAATTCCCAATAAAATCAAACAATTTAAAATATTTTCGATACGCGATACGTTAGCTAAACTTGCCAATAAGCAATATCTAATTATCAATTTACTTGAATCGCCACTATTAGCATTTATACTTTCTTTTATCATTCGTTACTATAGTGTTGACGTGGCAAATGAATCGGGATACATTTTTAAGGAAAATAGTAATATTCCTGTCTATATATTTATGTCGGTAATTATAGCAATATTTGTTGGATTAACAGTTAGTGCCGAAGAAATTTTTAGAGATAGGAAAATTCTTAAACGCGAAAAGTATTTAAATCTCAGTTGGGGTAGTTATTTATTCAGTAAAGCTTTTATTTTAACGGTTATTTCAGCATATCAAGCTGCAGTTTTTGTTATAATTGGTAATACGATATTAGGAATTAATGGAATGTATTGGCAATTTTGGTTAGTATTATTCGTTACCTGGCTATCATCAAATATTATGGGATTAAATATTTCAGATGCTTTTAATTCTGCTGTCACAATATATATACTGATTCCATTTCTGGTTATACCGCAATTAATTTTAAGTGGTATAATTGTTAAATACGATAAACTAAACCCAGACATAAGTAGTCCAAGCTCTATTCCGTTTTATGGACAAATTATTACAGCAAGATGGGCATACGAGGCTTTAGCTGTTTATCAGTTTAAAGAAAATAAATACCAAAAGCATTTCTACTCTTACGATAAAATAACTAGTTATGCGAATTTTAGAAAAGACTTTTGGCTTATATCACTTAAAAATAAAATTATTGAAATCAGAACTCATATTATCAATCCACAAAAAAAGCAAGTTATAGAAGATGCAATTATTTTACTAAAAAACGAAATTAATGATGAAATCAATAAAAACAAAAAAATTAAATGCCCTATAAATATAAATGAAATATCGTATAATACAATAAATGAAAATATTTTAAGCAAACTTGAAAATTATTTTGATAAACTTAACAAATACTATATCGACATGTATAATAAAGCAAGTAAAGAACGCGATGTTTTAATGACTTCTATGCAAGACACTCCTGAAAAAAAAGATGCATTTATTCAGCTGAAAAAAGATTACTTCAACGATAATTTAAAAGAATTTGTACGCAACGAAACTGAACTTAACAAAATTGTAGAATATAAAAATCGTTTGTATCAAAAATCCGATCCTATATATTTAGATCCTAAACCAGGATTTTTTGCCGCTCACTTTTATGCTCCTCGCAAAAATATTTATGGCTTTTACATCGACACTTTTACTTATAATATAATTATCATCTTACTAATGACAGTATTATTGTTTATTGCTGTATATTTTAATTTATTAAAGAAACTTATTGAAAGTGGCGATTACATTCAAGAATATATCAAAAAACCTAGAGAAAAAAAGAAACTACAGAAATAATAAAAAATGAAATCTATTGAAGATCTCGAAAAAATAGCAAGCCAGGTCCGTAGAGATATTATTCGAATGGTTCATAGTGCAAAATCGGGACATCCGGGTGGGTCGCTTGGTTGTGCAGATTTTTTTGTAGCTTTATATTTCAACATTTTAAACATTAACCCCGAAAAATTTACATTAGAAGGAGATGGCGAAGATGTGTTTTTTCTTTCTAATGGACATATTTCACCTGTTTGGTACAGCGTACTATCCAGAAGGGGATATTTTAGCATAAACGAGTTATCAACATTTAGAAAACTCAACAGCCGATTACAAGGACATCCTACTCCAGATAAACATTTACCAGGAGTACGAGTAGCAAGCGGTTCACTTGGTCAAGGTCTATCTGTTGCAATTGGAGCAGCTATTTCAAAAAAACTAAAAAACGATCCAAATATCGTTTATGTATTAACAGGCGATGGAGAACTTCAAGAAGGTCAAATATGGGAAGCCGCTATGTTTGCCTCTGCAAAAAAAATTGATAACATAATTACAATAGTTGATTTTAATGGAAAACAAATTGATGGTCCTGTAGAAGAAGTTCTTTCATTAGGCAATTTGCACGCTAAATGGGAAAGCTTTGGCTGGCTAGTTTTTGAAATGAATGGGCACAATATGCCGAAAATAATTGATATATTAAAAAAAGCAAGACAAAATACTAATAAAGGGAAACCTATTGTTATTTTAATGAAAACAGAAATGGGAATGGGAGTTGATTTTATGATGCACACACACAAATGGCATGGAAGCCCACCAAATGACGAACAAGCAAAACGAGCTTTAGAACAATTACCAGAAACCATAGGAGATTTCTAATGCGTAAGTTAATAATATCATTATTCACAATAATTACGAATTTAATATTTGCACAAACAAATCAGCCTACTCTAACTCGTATTTTATTTTTATTCGATTCTTCGCACAGCATGTGGGCAAAATGGGAATCAGACTATAGAATTAACATTGCAAAAAAATTTTTAATTCAAATGCTTGATAGTTTAAAAAACATTGAAAATGTAGAATTAGCTCTCAGAGTTTATGGACACCAAAAACCAGTTCCTCCACAAGATTGCAACGATACTCGCCTCGAAGTTCCATTCAAACCTAAAAATATAGATGAAATAAAACAAGTAATACATAAACTTGAGCCCAAAGGAACCACTCCTATTGCTCGATCATTAGAAGCTGCAGCCCTCGATTTCCCAAAAAGCACACCAAGTCGAAATATTATAATTCTTATTACAGATGGAATAGAAGCATGCGATGGAGATCCATGTGCTGTTTCTGCTGAATTACAAAAACAAAAAATTATTTTAAGACCATTTGTAATTGGAATTGGACTCGATACTGACTTTAAAAAATCATTTGACTGCATTGGGCAATATTTTGATGCTACTAGCGAAAACCAATTTAAAAACGTTTTAGGCGTTGTAATTTCACAAGCATTAAATAATACCACAATGCAAGTCAATTTACTCGATATTAATGAAAACCCAACAGAAAGCGATGTACCTATGACTTTTTACGATAAAAAATCTGGTAAAATAATCTATAATTTTGTTCACACACTTAATAATAAAGGAAACCCTGATACTTTAGTATTAGATCCGTTAATAACATACCGAATAACTGTTCATACTATACCACCAGTATTTATTGATAGTGTTAAATTAACATCTGGAAAACATACTATAGTTGGAACCAATACTGCTCAAGGTTTTTTAATTGTTAAATCAAACACCAACTATTATAAAGATATTAAATATTTGATTCGTCAAAAAAATAAACCTGAAATTTTACACGCTAATAATATAAACGAAAAAACAAAACTATTAATTGGTAATTACGATCTTGAAATTCTTACTTTACCACGTTTATACATTGACGATGTAAACATCAGACCTAATCATACAACAACAGTTCAAATTCCAAATCCTGGAATAGTTACATTTTTGTTTGATGCCCCTGGATATGGTTCAATTTTAAAAGAAAAAGACAATAGCTTAGAGTGGGTTACTAATCTTACAGAATCATTACGTCAAACCTTTTTACTCTTACCAGGCAATTATCGAATTATATGGAGAAGCAAAAACATAAAAAAAACTAATTATTCTATCGAAAAGAAGTTTACTATAATTAGCGACACATCTATTCCAATTATGGTTAAATGACTATGAAAAAATATATTGTAACAGAAAAAAAAGATACCCGATCGGGATTTGGAGATGCTCTAACAGAATTAGGAAAAAGAAATCCGAAAGTTATTGCTTTATGTGCCGATCTTACAAGCTCTTTAAAAATGGAAACTTTTGCTAAAAATCATCCCGAAAGGTTTATTCAAGTAGGCATAGCTGAAGCCAATATGATAGGTATAGCAGCAGGTATAGCAAATAGCGGTTTTATTCCTTTTGCTGGTTCATTTGCAAATTTTATAACTGGCCGAGTTTACGATCAGATACGTCAAGTAGTTGCTTA
>JBBIKO010000078.1:0-7683 GCA_037445415.1 Bacteroidota bacterium | reverse complement strand
GTTACGAGCTTCGCTACCCATAACAATAAAAGCAAAATCGCATGGCGGATTACCTATTTGTTTTATAGCAATTTTAAACAATGACTGAATAATAGTATCATGTAATGCACTTAGCAATTGTAGAACCAGAATTGATTTCTTTGTTTGAAATAACAATGAAATACAGTTGTTTATGTATTGTTCTCTTAGCTCTTTTATTTTTTCAATAGAAAATGAATGAGATATTTCATAAAATATGTTTACGTAGTTCGAATGCCATTTTATTAAAAAAGATTGTTCTGAAAAAACACCTATTGGTTTAAAATTATCTGATACAATAATAATATTTGCTTTGTTGGTTTTAGCGATAAACAATGCTTCGTTTACCGAAGTATCGACATTTATATTTATTAGAGGTGATTTCATGATTTGATATGCTCTTGTTTCATAAATGTTTGATTTTATAGACATTGCGTTGAATAATTCTTCAAAAGTTATGTATCCTAAATTATTCTCTTCACTATCTTTTACTATGAGATATTTATGTTCGCTATCATTAAAATTTCTTACAATTTGATCAAATGTTGTATTGTGGTTTATTTCCCGAATAGGTAAAATATAATTTTTAATTTTTGTATTTCTAATATAGTTTTCTATCGAGAAAGTGGTATTTTCATTAAATTGAATTTCAGAAATATTTTTTTGGTAAGAAAATTGAATAATCCCTTCCCCATAAATCAAATTGGAATATTCGTCTTTAACGATGTTGAAAGTAATTTTAATGGGTATAACTTTGTTATTCTTTAATTTTATTTGCATTGGTTTATTTACAATTCTTTCGTGTTCAATTATTTCTTTTCTAAAAGAACGTTTTTCTTCGTTGTTTACAAAAAAGTCTATAATATGCTGCTTTTTCATTTCATCTAAGCTTTCAAATTCAAGTATTAAAAGAGTTGTTTTATTTGTATCGATTATTTTACCTCTCGCATCAATGGTTGTTTTTATATATCCAATTCCTATATTGTCTAATAATTGTTTAAAACGTTCATGTTGATCTTCTAAGTTACGTTGAGTTTCTTTGTATGTGCTAATATCTCTGATTGTCAATACATAAACCAGATCACCGTATATACTAACAGGTGAAATGTTAACAAGGATATCGATGGAGGAATTTTTATTTGAAGAAATTAACTTTGTTTCGAAAGGTACGAATACTTTGTCGTTTTTATTAATTTTTTGAACGATTTCTTTCGGAATAGAAATAAAATCTGAAATAAGTGTATTTAAACATGATTCTTTCTGAATCATTTTATTAAACAATTCATTAGTCTGTATAATATAAAAATCTTTTATCATAACGAGTGCTTCATTAGAAGCTGCTACCAGAGAGCGGTATTTTTCATGCGATATTTTAAAGTTTAATTCAGCTTGTTGTCGTTTATTTTCTATTTTGTACGACTGAAACGAAATAAAAGCGAGTATTATAAGAATTATTGTTGTAATAATTAAGCTTGAATGGATAAGTTTATTCGTAAGAGCTGATATTTCTTTTTTAACATCATCTATATAAACACCTGTTCCGACAATCCAACCCCATGGTTCGTATAAAGAGACATACGATAATTTTGGTAAAATATGAGTTGTATCATCTTTAAACTGCCACATGTATTCCACATATCCTTGTTTATTATTTTTTACTACTTTAACACATTCAACAAATAGTTTTTTGCCTTTTGGGTCTGTATAATTAGTTAAATCTTGACCATTTAACTCAATTACGTATGGATGCATTATCATTTGTGGGTGCATATTGGTAATCCAGAAGTAATCTTTATTATCGCTGCCATATCGCAAATATTGTATTCTTGATATTGCAGTTAGTTGAGCTTGTTCGCGTGTTAATATTCCTTCTTTTTCGTCGCTATGATATTTTTCTAATATACTTTTTGTTGCATTAACAAGCTCTTTTATCATTTCACGTTTTTTATTTAGTATTGCTTCTTCAAATTGAGGTTTAAGAATTAAAAACAAAAAACCTATAAACAGTAATAAAGCAAAAAGAGAAGGTAATACTATTTTTAAGAAGAAGTTGATTAAATGTTTTTTATATTCTTTCATAAGAAACTTTTTAAATACTATACAATTCTACGTAATTTTTTTCTGCATTTAAAACTGCAAAACCTGAAAACTGTTTGTTTCTCACTATAGGAGGAATTCCTATTCCACTAAGATTTGAATTAATAGATACACATTTTGAAAACTTACAATTCCCATTACTCGAAATTGAAAGAAGCTCTGAAGTATGTATATGACCGAAAAAAAATAAATTTGCCGTTTGTGTTTTTACAAAATCGATATGTTTCGATATTGAGTATAAATGTTCCATATATGCTGTTGTAAAGCCTGTAAGATCGGTTATTATGAAATGGCTAATAAATATCTTAAAATTTAAAAAATTTAAAACAACAAATTCTGGTAATTGGCTTAACCATTGCTTTGAATTATTGTTTAATAATGCCGATAGTTCTGTATCTTCGTATAACCAGATTTTGTTTTTTGCAATTGTTTTTCTTTCGTCAAACGAAAGGTTATACCAGTTTTCGGGGATATTATATGTTATGAAGTCATTGGGTAATTTTTTTATAGCAAAATGGTCGTGATTGCCAGCAACACTGTATTTGCAATATTTTGAAATTAGCTCAATACATTTATTAGCATTCCTTGTATTATAATGACTGTAATGTGGAACACTATATCCAACTATATCGCCAAGGCAAACTACTTCGTCACATTTAAGTTTATCTATCTTAAAAAAAGCACGTTCTAAATACTCATAATCTTCGTGAATATCAGATATTACAGCAAGTTTCATAGAGATTAACTTGCTGTAAATTTAAATAAATTTCTTTAGTTATTAGAAATTATATATTGCTGCTAATAAAAATCTAATATTTCGTGCATCGTGAGTTTTAATAACTGTTCCATCCTTCTGCAAACGACCATAACCAGCATTTGTTACTTCTACTTCTGCTGAAAGGTATAGCTTATCTTGTACATAGGAGATACGAGGAGATATTCTGTATAAATGATCAATATTTATGCCTCTAACAAAATACTTTCCGTTTATTGTTTTGTTTGAACCTAAATTTTTTGCATACCCACCATAAAGACCAAATTGCCATTTTTTAACATTCATTTGAATATCTGCCCAAGCTGTAGCTGTAGTCAGATTTGTATATTTTTTGTAACCTTTATTTTTGTCAACAGTATCGGCTATAGCATAACCTCCAATCATCATAATATTATGTGCATTTTGAGCATAGTAGCCACCTGTTTTTATTGTTAAATATTTTATTTTTTTCTGTAAGTAAGCATAGAATGAAGTTGAAGTGTTCTTTTCATTGGTAAAATAATTTTTATTTGTTTTAATTTCGGGAACTATAGTTAAATAATTAACGCCACCAGCAAATAAAAAATTTATACTATCGGCTTTAATTACAATTTCTCCATTAAAACCTGGCATATTAGAATTACGAATATATTTATTAGATGGTCCATCTGGTCCGTTGCTTGCAAAATCGCGTTCACCAAATGCTGTAACATTAACTGATAAAATAGGAAGTATTTTTTGAGTTAATTTTAATTGTGGATTACGTGTGAAAGCTATAAATGGTGTACCTGTATTAAATGAGACTGTACCAGGAATTGCGTTCACTGGAAACATAGGATGCCAGAATTGTCCTATTAAAAGTTCTGTTTTTTCCCAATTGAGCTTCAATAAAGCATGTCGGATTCTAAGTCCATTTAAATCTGCATCGTTTGTTCCAAAAAATTCAGTTTCAATCAAACCACTTGTTTTAGATCCTAATGCATCTGGTCCGGTAATATTGGCTCTAAGACGTGTTTGAATGCTTAATATATGAAATACATCCTTGTCATTTATATCGTATGTAGAATCTTTATCGTATAGAATACTATCCGGGAAAAGATAAAAGTGCCCTTCTCTTATACCATTAGAAGCTGATGTTTGACGGGTATCATAAAAGAAATCGGTTTTAATAAAACCCGAAAACTTAATAGTCGGTTTTTGTTCTGTTTGTGCATTAATCTTAATAACAAAAAATAATAACACTAATGAAAAACTTGTTCTCATAATTTTTTTTTTGCAAAGATATAAATATAATTTTGAAATAACCCTGTAAATCAATTAATTAGGCAAAATTAGTAATTTAATATCTTAAATACTTAAATTATGAAAATTTTCAAAATTTTATATCCACCTCTGAAATGGAAGTTTTGGGTTATTTTGGTATTAGGTTTTTTATGTGGAGTTATAATTTTTTTAATATATGTATCAAAAGCAACATCTTATTTATCTAATTCATCTGAAACATGTATGAATTGTCATATTATGGCACCGCAATATTCAACGTGGTTTCATAGTTCTCACAGAAATTTTACAAATTGTAACGAATGTCATGTTCCACAAGATAATTTAATTAGAGGTTATTTTTTTAAAGCGAAAGACGGCTTGCGTCATGCAACAATATTTACATTAAGAAAAGAACCGCAAGTAATTAGAATTAAAGAAGAAGGCAAAAAGGTTGTACACGAAAATTGTTTACGTTGTCATTCTAACATATATGAAAACACTTTTTTGATTAACTATAATAATAATATACTAAGCGAACAACAAAACAGGGATTGTATGTTTTGTCATAAGGAAACACCACATGGTACAATAAGCAGCTTATCGAGTGTTCCGTATTCGCGTGTCCCTTTGCCAGAAAGTGCAGTTCCATCTTGGTTGAAAAAAATAATGTTTAACACAAAATAAAAAAATTATGAAATGGTCTATTAAACAATTAGTCGAAACAAAACCTTGGGCAGGTTGGGTTTTGTTTATTTTTACAGTATTAATTGTTTTTTTATTAGGTTTGTTAGCTTCGAGTATTATGGAAAGACGAGCAGAAGCACAATTTGTTTATACTCCAAAGGTTGAATATAATTTTTTAGAACCAAGAAGTGAAATTTTGGGACAAAATTTTCCAAAAGAGTATATCAGTTATTTAAGAACATCCGACACATCTTTCAAAAGTATGTTTAATATTTCTGATGATGAAGATTTATTAGCAAGCAATCCTGCATTAGTGATATTATTTGCTGGTAATCCTTTTTCAATAGATTACAATCATCCTCGTGGTCATTATTATTCAATAATAGATGTTGTGAAGACATTGCGTACAGGGGCACCAAACGATTCAACTCCTAGCCCACAACCTAATACATGTTGGACATGTAAGAGTTCAGATGTTCCGCGACTAATAAATCAACTTGGAATTCAGGGTTTTTATAAAGGGTCGTTCGAAAAATTGGGGCACGAATGTGTTAACTACATTGGTTGTGTTGATTGTCATGATGCTAAAACAATGAATCTTGAAATTACACGCCCTGCTTTGATTGAAGCTTTTCAAAGGTTAGGAAAGGATATTACAAAATCAACTCATCAAGAAATGCGTTCTCTGGTTTGTGCACAATGTCATGTTGAATATTTTTTCGATAATAGAGATGGTAAAGCAAAATATTTGACATTTCCTTGGGATTCAGGTTTTACTGTTGAAGCTATAGAACGTTATTATGATGCTTTTGAATTTTCTGACTGGAAACATGCAATTAGTAAAGCTCCCCTGATAAAAGCTCAACACACAGAATATGAAATGTTTTTATTAGGTGTTCATTATAGATCTGGATTATCATGTGCAGATTGCCACATGCCATACAAATCTGAGGGAGGCGTAAAATTTACTGACCATCATTTGACAAGCCCTTTACGTTATATTTCTCGAACTTGCCAGGTTTGTCATCGCGAAAGTGAAAAAGAATTAAAAAATAGAATTTACGACCGTCAAAAATCAATAATAGAATTAAGAACAATTTTAGAAAACGAACTTGTTGTTGCACATTTTGAAGCAAAACATGCTTGGGATATAGGTGCAAATGAACAAGAGATGAAACCAATACTTAGTTTAATTCGACAGGCTCAATGGCGTTGGGATTTTGTAGCATGCGGTCATGGTAATTCTTTCCATGCTCCATTAGAATCAGCACGTATTCTTGCTCATGGAATTGATAGAGCTCAAAAAGCAAGAATACAATTACAAAAAATATTTGCAAAATATAATAATTTTGATGTTAAAATACCGGATATATCTACAAAAGAAAAAGCTCAAAAAGAAATTGGTTTAGATATTGAAAAACGAAGAAAAGATAAAGAGCAATTTATGAAAAATATGGTTCCCAAATGGTTAGAAAAAGCCAAAGAACGCGAAGCAAAATATTATTTAAAAAATGTTTAATTAATAAAAATGTCAATTAATAAAACTAATTATTTTAAAATTAGCTTATTTGTTGTAAGTGGTATAATAATAGGTGGTTTTCTATTAGAATTGCTTAATTTAAAACCGATTTCTTTCATTTATCCGTACAATTTGTACGTAATTCTGCTATTAGTTGTTTTTTTATTAAGCATAAGGATATTTTTCAAAATTACATTTTTATTTCGTTGGTTAAGCTCATTAGAAAACTCATTAGTAGTTATTATTGCTTTTGTATTTTTAATTTTGATTTCAGCAATTATTCCACAACACCGATTAAACGGTTTGTTAGACTTATTATCTCTGAATAGAATTTTATACTCTTATTATTTTGTATTTACATATTTATATTTGTTAATAACATTAGGTTTAGTAGTATTAAGAAGAATAAATAACGATTACAGTTTGAAAAACATTTCATTTTTTTTGAATCATTTTGGTTTATGGTTGATTTTAATTGGTGGAGGATTTGGTTCTGCCGATTTTGTAAAGTTAGATTTAATTGCTAAATTAAATAATACTGTTTGGTATGGTTACACAGAAAATAATGAAGTTAAAGAGTTGCCTTTTGCTATTGTATTAAAAGAATTTCAAATGAAAACGTATTTACCTAAAGTTCAATTAGCTGTAATAGATAGTCAAACTAAATCTTTTAATATTATAAAGCAATGGGAACTTGATACAAGTAAAGAACTGAAATATGAAGATATTAAAATTAAAGTGCTAGAATACTCGCCATATTCATGGTTTTTGAATAAAGATTCTGTTGTTAAAATGAAAGCACCAGGTTATATAAATGCAGCATACATAAAAATGAAGTTAAATAATAAAGAAAAGGAAGGTTGGATTTCGAACAACAGCTTGATGCAAAAAGGAAAATATTTAGTTTTAAATAGTGATACATGTTTAATACTTTCAAAACCATTAGCTAAAGAATTTATATCTTACATTAAAGTTTATACCTCTAAGAATAATATATTTGATACCGTAGTAAAAGTAAACAAACCTATAAATATTATGGGGTGGAATGTTTATCAAAAAGATTATAATAAAGATTTAGGCGAGTATAGCGATTATTCGGTATTTGAAATCAATAAAGATCCATGGTTAGGTGTTGTTTATACTGGAATAATTATGCTAATAATTGGTTCGATAATGCTAATATTTGTTAATAAGATTAGTTAAATGACTATTATTTTTCCTTACATAGCAATCTTTTCAATTATAGTGCTAATAATTATTTCTTTTTTATCTATTAAAAAGAAGAAAAGCATTGTAAATTTGATGATGAATATATTAACTTTTGTGTGGTTAATATGGTTAATTTTTT
>JBBIKO010000077.1:0-7759 GCA_037445415.1 Bacteroidota bacterium | reverse complement strand
ATAGCCCAATTGATAAAATGATTCGGGAATAACACTTATTCCCATTATTTTCCCTGAGCCAAATAATTCTCTGAAAAAGGCTACTAAAATCAAAATTATTCCATAACCAACACCATTTGCCAAACCATCTACAAAAGAAGGCCAAGGCTTATTTCCCATGGCAAAAGCTTCTAACCGCCCCATAATAATGCAGTTAGTTATTATTAAACCTACAAATACCGACAATTTTTTACTTACATCGTAAACATAAGCTTTAAGAACTTGATCTACTATAATAACTAATGTAGCTATTACTACTAATTGAACTATAATACGTATATTCGTGGGAATTGTATTTCTTATTAATGATATAATAAGATTGGCAAATGCATTTACAATAATTACAGATAAAGCCATTACCAAAGCAGGTTTTAGCTGAACTGTAACAGCTAAAGCTGAACATATCCCCAAAACCTGAACTGTAATAGGGTTATTCTGATTTAAAGGACCTAAAAAAGTTTTCAAAATTTTTGGCGAAAACAATGATTCTTTCAGATTCATATATCTTTAATTTTTGCTTTTTAAAAACACTTCATAAAGTTTAAGTTCATCCCACAACATTTTATTTAAACCATTACACGTAATTGTACCACCAGTAATGCCATCAACTCCATGCAAATCATTATCGGACGCACCGCCTTTTACAGTTTTAACCGAGACAAAATTTCCTTGTTCGTCAAATAATTTTTTGTTTATAAATTGCTTTTGAAATTCAACTGTCGAAATTTCAGCACCTAAACCGGGTGTTTCAGCTTTATGATCGAAAAAAGCTCCATACATTGTATTCTTATCTTCATTTAAAGAAATGTAGCCCCACATTGGACCCCACAAACCTTTGCCATACATAGGAAGAATATACTTCTTATCACCATTTTCTGATTTATAGACAAATACCGGCAACAAACGATCTTCTTGCTTTGTTTTACTTTGCTTTTGAACATCAACTTCAAAAGCATTAACATTTTCTTGTATAACATTTTTATAATTTATAACTAACTGTTCGGTAATATATTTATTAAAATATTTTTGTGCATTCTCTGTTGTTGTTTCGATATGAACAGACGCTAAAATATTCCGCATCTTTTCTAATCTTCTATTATAATCTTGTTTAGGCTTTAAACCAATTGCAACTAAAGTAAGTAACGTAGCAACAACTACGACTAAAATCGTTGAATAAATTATAATATATTTATTGCTGTACATAATTTTACATTTTTATTGTTGATTTGTTCCATCTTTTCATTCTTCTTTTAATGTTGGCTTCAACAACATAATGATCAATAAGTGGTGACATAGCATTCATAAACAAAATAGCAAGCATCATTCCTTCGGGATAAGCAGGATTTAAAACTCTTATCAGTATTGCTAATACTCCTATAAAAAAGCCATATATGTACTTGCCGTTGTTTGTTTGAGACGCTGTAACAGGATCTGTTGCCATAAAAACTGCTCCAAACAAAAATCCTCCCAACAAAATATGTGTCAATGGCGATATTTGCATAAAAGGATTTGCTGAAAATAAGTTTAAAACAAAGCCCATAAATAAACCACCTAATATTGTCGAAAGCAAAATTCTCCAACTACCTACGCCTGTAATTAGTAAAATTGCCGCACCTAATAATATAGCTACTTTTGATGTTTCGCCAATAGAACCTTGTATAAGCCCAATAAACAAAGTAAGGTTGTCGGGTATTTTGTCTATAGCATGCGAGGCAGCATTGGCCAAAGGTGTTGCTCCCGAAAAACCATCAACTGTTTGAAGACTATCATTTAAACCATAAGTCCAAGGCATATCGCCCGAAATTTGTTTTGGATAAGCAAAAAAAACAAAAGCACGTGCAAGCAATGCAGGATTGAAAATATTCATTCCTGTGCCACCAAAAACTTCTTTGCCAAGTAAAACGGCAAATATTGTTGCTATCGAAACCATCCATAACGGAATATTAACAGGCATTATGAGAGGTATAAGCATACCTGACACCAAAAATCCTTCGTTTACTTCATGATGACGTACCTGAGCAAAAATAAATTCTACTGTTAACCCCGAAACATAACTAACTATAACGATGGGAATTACTTTTAAAAACCCAAACCAAAACATTTCGAAAAATGCTGCCGATTGCCCTATTGCTTTATAATACTGATAACCAACATTATACATTCCAAACAAAAGCGATGGGATAAGAGCAATTAATACTATGCTCATTGTGCGTTTTAAATCAACCGCATCGCGAATGTGAGAGCCGTACTTAGTAACTTTGTTGGGTACAAATAAAAATGTTTCTATTGCACCGAAAGTAGAATGTAGAAAATAAAATTTACCCCCTTTTTCGAAATTTAGCTTTATTTTATCTAAAAATGCTCTAAATTTTTTCATAAACAATTTTTTTAACTCATTTCTGTTCTAACGTAATCCAATGCTTCGCGTATAATTTTTTGTACTTCTATTTTCGAGGTGCACACAAACTCGCATAATGCCAAATCTTCTTCAACCACTTCGTATATACCTAGTTTTTCCATAAGATCTATATTTTTAGTAATTGCGGCTTTAACTAAATGTTGTGGCAAAATATCCATGGGAACAACGTTTTCGTATTGTCCTGTTATTACAAATGCTCTTTCGCCACCATTATAATTTGTGTTTATAACGTATTCCTTTTTCGGCATCAGCCAAGAAAAAAATGTACGAGAAACGCTATACTTCTTAAAACCTGGCATAGCCCATCCTAAGAACTCGTATTCGTCGCCTTCGGGAATAACCGTAACCATTCTATCATAAAAACCCAAATGCCAGTTACATTCTATTTTACGCCCTGTAAGCACATTACCCGAAACATATCTATTGTTGTTTCCTATAACATTTTTTGTTGGTATAAAAGAAGTAAGTTTTGCACCTTGAATAGTTTTTACATATCCTGTTTCTTTTAGTTGGCTACCTACTACTGCAATAATTCTACTTGCATTATATTTTTTATGAACAACATATTTCCCAATTACAACCAAATCTTCGGGACGAATTGTCCAAACTATTTCACCTTTATTTATCGGATATATATGATGTATTTGAACTCCTACATTTCCAACTGGGTGAAGTCCTGAAAAATAGTTGATGTTAATATCTTTTATTTGTTCGAAAATAGAAGGGACGCCTTCTTTTAAGCCAATATAAATAGGAACATTTACAAGTTTTTTCAATAAATAAATAGCTTGCTGAAGATATTCTCCATCATCTTTTAAAATAAATTCCAAATCGGGAGCTAATGGTGCCGTATCGAAAGCACTAATAAAAATAGCTTTAGGTTTACTGTCGGGGATTGCTACAATATTGTACGGTCGTTGACGCAAATATACCCACAAACCACTTTGTAATAAAAAAGTTTTTATTTGATCGGAATTTAACGAATCAATATCTATGTTCGAAAACTTATCGCTATACTCAATTTCAGGATCTTTTTCAATAATAAAAGCTTCTATTTTACGTTTGATACCTCGTTTAATTGCTTTTAATGATCCGCTTACAGGCGATACAACTAATACATCTGGATTATCTTTATGATAAAACAATGGTTCGCCTGCTTTTATTTTTTCACCTTCTTTAAAAATAGGTTTTGGAACGATGCCTAAAAAATCATCAGGGTAAATTGCTACATCTTTTATTGGATTTGATTCTAAAAATTTGGTTTGAACCTTGCCTATTAATGGAATATTAAGTCCTTTTTTTAAACGTATTACATTTGCCATTTCTTAGTAAAAATTTACGCTAAAAATACTTACATATATAATTTTCGCAAAATTAAGCTATATGATAAATATCACAATTCATGGTTAAAAAATAAACTTAATTTAATAAATTTAATTTATGATAATGGTTTTAGATTTTTTGTGATGTTAGGTTTATGTGAATAGTAAAAATAAATTTTCTGTGCCTTTTAGCAAAAATATTCTTGTTTTGTTTGTTTGTAAATTGAAAATTTAATGTACATTTGCAAAAAAAATTGTGAAAACTTTAACTTTTAACGAATTACGTAAAATAAAAGACTCTTTGCCCGAAGGAGCAATCAAAAAAATTGCCGACAGATTAGGCTTATCAGAAGAAACTGTAAAAAATTATTTCGGTGGAACTTATTATAATAAGTTTTCCACAACGGGCATACATACCGAACAAGGACCAGATGGAGGTATTGTTTGTATAGACGATTCAACTATTTTGGAATTAGCTTTAAAAATGATAGAAGAAGCTAAAAATGAACGAAACGGACATTAATCTTAATTTAGAAAATATTGCTTCTAAACTTACTGAATCTAAAGTAGCACAATCGCTTATTTACTACCATCATTTGAATTATCCTTTGCCCGACCGCAAAGTATTATACAAAACTATTCAAATAATCAGACAATGCTTATTTCCAGGTTATTTTAGCGAGACACCAACGTATATTTCATGGAAATCAAAAATAGAAAACATTTTAGATAATGTTTTAGAATTATTAAAGGAACAAATATTTAGAGGGCTCTGCTTGGATTGTCCCGAATTAAATATCCATAATTGTAATAATTGTAAGGTTTTATCAGAAAAATATGCTAAAACTTTATTAACTAAACTTCCTTCTATTCAAGAAATGCTTGCAAAAGATGTTGAAGCTATATATAAAGGCGACCCTGCCTCCAAAAGCACAAAAGAAGTTATACAATGTTACCCTGGCATAACAGCAATAACAAACTACAGAATTGCACATGAACTATATAAGTTAAATATCCCTGTAATACCAAGAATGATAACAGAATTCGCTCATTCGGAAACTGGTATAGACATACATCCAGGAGCAAGAATAGGCGAGTATTTTGCTATAGATCATGGAACAGGAATAGTAATTGGCGAAACTTGTGTAATTGGAAATAATGTAAAAATATATCAGGGAGTAACTTTAGGAGCAAAAAGTTTTCCACTCGACGAAAACGGAACACCCATTAAAGGTATTCCCAGACATCCCATTGTTGAGGATAATGTTATTATATATGCCGAAGCTACAATACTTGGTAGAGTAACAATTGGACATCATTCAATCATAGGGGCTAACCAGTGGATAACTAATGATATTCCCCCCTATACAAAATTAACAACTAATATTTAGATTGTATTTATACACTAAATAAGAAGAATCAAAACCATTACTATAAATACAATCAATATTATAGAACTTTGCTAAGGTAAACACAGAAATAAAAGTGAATTACTTATCTACAATTCTCTGTGTTTCCTTATATTCTTTGTAGTTTTATTAAAAACTTTTCAATGTTTATTAGCAGAAAAATTAATTAGTTCGTCCTGGATAAACTTTTAGTGCTTCAGCAATTGTTTCCATTGCATTATGTATATCTTCTTTTTTGAGAACGTATGCAAGGCGACATTCGTTTACGCCTTGGTTCGGATCGGAATAAAACCCGCTTGCCGGAGCCAACATAACTGTTTGCTTTTTGTACTCAAAGCTAGTTAACAACCATTCACAAAATTTATCTGAATTATCTATAGGAAAAGAAGCTACAACATAAAAAGCTCCCTTAGGCATTGGGCAAAAAACTCCAGGCATATTATTAAGCATAGAGACCATTAAGTTGCGACGTTCGGTATATTCCTGATGAACTTCATCGAAATACCATTTAGGAGTATCAATTGCGGCTTCTGCTGCTATTTGCCCATAAGCTGGCGGACAAAGTCGAGCTTGTGCAAATTTTAAGGCTGTTTGAAGAACTTCTTGATTACGACTAACCAATGCACCAACACGAACACCGCACATACTATAACGTTTCGACACACTATCAAGCATTATAACGTGTTCGTCAAGACCTTTTAAGTTCATTGCAGAGAAATGCTTTGCACCATCATAACAAAATTCTCTATATACTTCATCGGAAAACAAATATAAGTCGTATTTTTTAATAAGTTCGGCTAACTTTTCTAATTCACTTTGCGAATACAAATAACCAGTTGGATTGTTGGGGTTACAAATAATTATACCATTTGTTTTAGGAGTAATAATTTTTTCAAATTCCTCAATTGGCGGTAATGCAAAATTGTTTTTTATTGATGATACAATTGGTTTTACATTTAAACCGGCTTGTATTGCAAAACCGTTGTAATTTGCATAGTATGGTTCGGGAATAATAACTTCGTCCCCTTCATCCAGACATGTCATAAGTGCAAATAGAACTGCTTCGCTCCCGCCATTCGTTATGATTATATCGTCGGCAGTAACTTCTATCCCAACGCTGTGATAGTAAAGAGCAAGTTTTTTTCGGTACGATAAATTTCCAGCCGAATGACTATACTCTATTACTTCTAAATTGTTGTTTTTAACTGCTTGCAAAGCAACTTCGGGCGATTTAATATCGGGTTGACCTATGTTTAAGTGATAAACTTTTATTCCTCGTTGTTTTGCCTGTTCGGCAAATGGAACCAACTTACGAATTGGCGAAGCTGGCATTTTTTTCCCTTTTTCTGATATTTTTGGCATAACTATCTAATTTTATTGATTTAATTTATTTTCGTCTTTTACTTTACCTTTTATAATTAATACTACAACATTATTCAATGCATTTGATTGAACAGTGATGCTTTTACTAAAGTAACCTGAGCTTGTTGCTTTGTATTTAACTTTAACTTTTCCCGTTTCATTTCTTTTAATAGGATCTTTTGGACAATCGCTTACTGTGCAGTCGCACGATGATTGGCAATTAAAAATTATTAAAGGTTGTTTGCCTACATTTTTAAAAACAAATTCATACACAACTTCACTGCCAAAATCTAATTTGCCTAAATCGTGTGTCGTTTTCTCGAACAATATATATGGCAAATCTTTTTTCTTTTGCAAACTGTCGGATTGAGAAAAAGAAAACTGTGTACTAAATAACAAAATGAGAAAAAGCACTATACGAATGTTCATACAATTTTAAGAAAAATACGACAGCTAAATTATATAAATTTGAAATATTATCTTATAAATCTAAAAATTATTTTATATTGCGTTTAGTTTTTATAATGCCCTGTGATTTCTTAATTTGAAACTTTACAAATAACTAAAATATTTACTACAAGCCTGAATTAATATTCTTATAATTTTATGACTTGTATGATATTGAATTTACTATAAAAATAAATGTAGGGTTATTATTTGTTATTGTTTAAAATTTTGTGTAGTTTTGTAGCAATATAATAATAATACATGAAAGAAAAAGTTGGTTATATTTCGCAAATAATTGGACCAGTAGTAGATGTATCTTTTGAAGTTTCAGGCGATGAACTTCCAAAAATTAAAGAAGCTCTTGAAATTGAACGCGACAATGGTACAAAACTTATAGTTGAGTGTCAGCAACACATAGGCGAACATTCTATTCGTTCAATTGCAATGGATAGTACCGATGGGTTAAAACGTGGAATGAAAGTTATAGCTAAAGGAGATAATATTAGAATGCCTATCGGCAAACAAATAAAAGGAAGATTGTTTAATGTTGTTGGCGATTCCATTGATGGATTAGGCGAAGTATCTAAAGAAAACGGTCGTCCAATTCATTCAAAACCACCCAAATACGAAGATCTATCAACAGAAGCAGAAATACTTTATACTGGAATTAAAGTTATAGATTTATTAGAGCCTTATGCTAAAGGAGGTAAAATTGGTTTGTTTGGTGGTGCAGGAGTTGGTAAAACTGTTATTATTCAAGA
>JBBIKO010000076.1:7507-7784 GCA_037445415.1 Bacteroidota bacterium | reverse complement strand
TTTTTGTTCATCACCAATAGGGTCGGCATATCCATTTATTTCAATTCCTATATAGGC
This sequence comes from Bacteroidota bacterium, assembly GCA_037445415.1. Taxonomy (GTDB): domain Bacteria; phylum Bacteroidota; class Bacteroidia; order Bacteroidales; family GWA2-32-17; genus Ch61. Next base: position 7,727 of record JBBIKO010000076.1, on the reverse strand, counting down.
ATTTAATAATAAAAGTTGAAGTACATCATTTAATGTATTAAAATATTTTTTTTCTATTTCTGTTTTTCCTGAAGCATAAAATAAATAGTTTATGTAAATGTATCGTTTTTTATAATCTGGAACTGTACGAAATTCAGGTTCTTTTTTAGTAATTTTAGGAACAGAGTCTATTTTTAATTGAACTATTGATGGAGTATTTATAATTAAAGGTTTTGCTGTA
>JBBIKO010000076.1:0-7497 GCA_037445415.1 Bacteroidota bacterium | reverse complement strand
CTGGTAGTGTGTATAGTGTATCATTGTCTATAATAATTTTATTCATTTTGTTATTATTTTCTTCAATTCCGAAAAAGACGACTTTGTTTGTAACTTCATTGTATAAGGCATTTGCGTCTAAAAGAATTAAAGTTGTAGAATCGGTTTTTTCTATAGCTGTTTCAATTTTATTTAGAAGTTGGTTGTATCTTTCTTGAATAATATGTTCTTTTGATATAATTGTGTCTTTTGTAGTGTATTTTTGTAACTGTTCAACTCCAACACTATCAGTTGTGGAAATAATATTTTCTACTAGTTTAAGCAACTCATCAACATGTTTTTTTCGTTTCTCCTGTTCTATTTTTAAGATGCTGTCTGATATGCTTGTTTTATATATGTCGAAAAATGTGTTAGATATTCTTATTTCTTGTCCTATCGATGTATCGTTTTTGCTTATTTTTACCTGATTTAAGTATATTTCTTGGTATAGTTCGTAAAAGTAAGTTTGATTTGGAATAAAAATGTTTATTAATTGAGGTAAGTAGCCTTCTGCTTCAATAATCATGTCGTAATTTTTATTTGGGGGGAATATCATTAGATATTTACCTGTTTGTGGATTAGGATTATAAATATATTTTATGGGTTGTTGTGTTTCTTTATCAAATACACGTATTTTTGATTTAATTGGTCTTGGTGGGTCGTCGCCTGTAATAGTCCCTTTTACTAGTGTTAAAGGAATAGTTTTATGTAAAATGGCTTTATACATATCGTATTTTGTTTCACTACTTTTGAAAGATGAAAAGTATGCAGAATTTCCATCGGCAGATATAACAAAACCGATGTCGTCGGAGGGTGTATTTAAAGGGAAACCAACATTAGTAGGATATTTCCATTCATTTTTTTCTATATTTTGAGTGTAGAAAATGTCGTATCCACCAATTGCATTATGTCCTTTAGATGAGAAATATAAGGTTTTATTATCGGGGTGAATAAATGGCGTTTCTTCATCTAATTCTGTGTTAATGGAAGTTCCTAAGTTTTCAATTATAGACCATTGGTTGTTATCGTCCATAACAACACGATAAATATCTTTTCCTCCATATCCGCCGGGTCTATTGCTAGAAAAATAATAAGTTCGCCCATCTGGCGAAACGCTAATAGATGTTTCGTCGAATGGAGAATTAATGATTTCAGGCAATTTAATAAATTGTGTACAAGCGTTGTTTTGAATTTTACAAGCGTAAATATCTGAATTAGAGCTATTCCCTATAGCAAAGAAAATAACTTCACCATCTGGTGATACACCTGCTAACGAAATGCTAGAATTAATTTTAGAATAGCTTAAATTAACTTCTTTAACATCGTAGTTTTTACCATTTTTTATAGCTACCATTATTTTTTTTTCTGTTTCGAACTCTATATTGGATTTTGTGGTATAGTATGTTCTTGTAAAATAAATTTTCGATTCGTCAGCTGAAATAAAAGGTGTAGTTTCACTATTATTTGTATTTACTGGGTATTCAAATTTTTCTATATCTATATTTGAAGCACTTTGTAAAAGGTTTTTTGCTGATTGGCACTGTTTAAAAAGTTGTTCTCCTTTTAAATAATAAATATCCGATTTTGAAGCTTTTATTTTGAATTTATTTAGCATTTCTATTGCGGCATCAAATTGATAATTTAAGTGATATAGTTTTGCTAAGTCGAAAAAAATTATGCTTGGCAAATAGTTTTCACCATGTTTTAAGGCATATTCAAGGTAAGTTATACCTTTTGTTTTATCATAAACAGAATTTAAATAACATGCTCCGATGTAATATTTTGTTTCGAATTTGTTTGGTTCTAAGCTATCTAATTTTAAAAAGAGTGGTATGGCTTTGTCGAATTGTTCGTTATCGAAATAATTTTGAGCCATACGTTGTAGTTTTTTCTTATTAACAGGTAATTCTTGAGTGAGAACAGTAGTTTGAAATACAATTAATGTTATAAAAATAATAATGTATTTCATTAAACAAACAATGTTGCCTTTGATTATACGTTTTTTTGGCATAATTGTTTTAATCTTTTTCATCTGTATGTAATTCAATAGATTTTTCGTTTCTAATGTCCATAGTAGGTTTTCCTCTGTATTTTGTAATTAATCCTGTTACACAAATTTTTTTATTCAATAAGTAAGTTGCAGGTTCGTAACTAAAATTAGGAATATTGTTTTGCCAAATGGTAAATGAAAACAAAGAATTAGGGAATCGTTGATCTAAGTTAACAATTACACCTTTTGCTTCTTTTAAAACTCTTGTAGCTACAACTGTGCCACAAACAGTTGCTTTTTTATCAATGTTATTTTGAGCTTCTACTGTATTTATGGCTCCTTTGGGTAATTCTTCTGTTTCTAAAGGCAATACATTCCCTTTTGTTTCTTTACTTTGCCATAATGATATATCGTTCATTGATTCTAATCTGTTTTCTAAAGTGTCGGGGAGTAAGTGAAAAAAATTTATACCTGTAATTTTTTCAAGACTGTCTATTGTTAAAGTATATGATGTAAAAGGCTTGGTATTAGTTCCGTTTAACATCATAAAAGCGATAGTTCTTGGTGGTGATGCTTCTAAATCGACTGCAATTTTGTATATATAAGGAGGGACTTTGATTTTTTTGTTAACTCCTATTGTTCGTTTAATTGTATCGTGCAACAAGCCGCCTGTTACAACAAAAATAGAATTTTTAGTATGAATTACGTAATGCCTAAGAAAATCTTCAATTTGCACCCATTTGCCCCTGTTAAGTTCTGGTTTGTGTGGAGCTATGTTGGAATAAAAATATGATTCGCTCAATGCTCGCCTCGACCAACGAAAATCGGCCGATGGTGCAAGATGTCCTCTATCGTAACCACTATTAAAATAATCAATTCTTTCTGGCATATCTATTTTTATTAAGCTATCTCTTCTAAAGTCGTTAGTTCTGGTTTCTACACCTGTTGATATGTCAGGCAAAATCATATGCACAACCCATTTTGATTGACCCCATCTATCTATATAAAACAAAGCCATTGCAGAATGATAAATTAAGAAACCGTCTTCATCTAATTTTGGTACAGCGTATTTTTTTATTTGTTCTTGTATCCACTTGTATTTTAGACTTTCTAGTTGTTTGTAATATTCAACTTTGCTATCAGAAAGTAATTTTATTCGATGTTCAAGTTGTTTTATTTTTAAATCGTATTCTGATTGACCTAATACCTTTGTTGTATATATTTTGGAAATTAAAATTATAATAATAAAAAAACTACAAAAGCAGTTTCTCATTTTAGACTAAATTTTAAGCTATAAAGATAAAAATAAAAGTTAATAAAATGAAGTTTATTTACTAATGTTTATCTTTGCCTAAATATTTCAGTTGAACGATAAAATATTCTATATTAAGGATAAGTTAAATGGCAATTTTAATCAATTAAGTGATTTTATTAGTTTTTTCAAATATCATAATTTACATCATTGGTATAGCAATCTCGAAAATTTAAACTTTGAACAACAAAATGTATTAAAACAAGATTTTCAGGCTAAAAAGTTGCATAATCTTTTACTTTTAGACGAGTGGAACAAAATTAAAAAACACACTAAAAGTAAAATTTCTATACATATTATTAAAGGGATATCATTGTCAAATCAGATTTTTAATAACCCTTTAGTAAGACCTACTCGTGATATAGATTTATGGATTAGTTTTGATGACATTTTTATTTGCGATTTTATTCTTAAAGAGCTTGGTTATAAAAGAATAAAACCAGAGTTCGATTTGAATTTCCAACAAATGAAGCATATTCACAATCATATTCATCATTTTACATATATAAACAATAAAAGCGTAATTATCGAGTTGCACTGGCAATTATTTACACCTAAAGCACTTTTTTCGAAAGGTGAAAATATTTTTAAAGAAATATCTAACTCTGATATTTCCATATATCCAGAAGAATGGTTACTTCATTATTTAATTACACATGGATCTTTACATCATTGGTTTAAATTGTTTTGGCTATATGATGTACATGCATTAATTTCATCGAAAAAAATTAATTGGGATATATTTTTTAAAAAAGCAGATGAATATAAAAATTACAGAATGATAAACACAGCTTTTTATTTATCTCGAAATATATTTGGTACAGAAATTAATTCAGAAATTAAATTAAATAATGTTGAAAATCAGATAGTAGCTTATTGTTTGGAGAGTATAGTTAAGCAGCATAATTATTTGTTACTTGAAGGTATAAACCGTATAAAACGCTCATATTATTTGTCGTTATTAAAACCAAAATTAGTTTACAAAATTAAAACATGGTTTGCACCTTTTACAACAACTGAAGATTGGGAAACAGCAAAATTTCCATCGAGTTTATTTTGGTTGTATTACTTGTTTCGTCCATTTTTATGGTTTTACAATAATTATTTAAAGAAAAAGAAATGAAAATTGCCATAACAGGAACACGTGGCATTCCAAACACTTATGGTGGATTTGAACAATTTGCTCAAAACCTGGCTTTAGAATTATATAAAATGGGGTTTAAAGTTGTAGTTTATACTCCATCGTATCGAAGTGATGTTGCAGATACTTGGGAAAATATTGATATTAAAAAAATTAAATTTTGCAGTTTTTTTGGCAGTGTTTATCATTTTGTCTATGATTTTTTTAGTATCAAAAACGCAATAAAAGATAAAAACGATGTAATACTTATTTGTGGATATTTAACAACCTTACCTGCTATTCTATGGTTTAGAAAACACCAGCATAAAATGCTTGTTCATACAGATGGGTTCGAATGGAAAAGAAAAAAATGGAATATACTTATACGTAAAATTATTAAGTACGCTGAAAAAGTTGTAGTTAAACGAAATGTACAATTAATATCAGATCATATCACTTTACAAAAATATTATTTTCAAAAATACAATCGTAAAGTTCATTGCATTGCTTATGGTTGTAATTTGAATGTAGATTTTAAACCTATTTCGGAAAAATATTTTTTAGTTATAGCTCGTAACGAGAAAGAAAATCAGCTACAACTTGTAATTGATTCATTTATTTATTTGCAAACAGAATATGAATTATGGATATTTACAAACAAATCTTTTAATATAAAACATACAAATGAAAAAATTAAAGTATGGTTAAACGTTTACAACGATACTTATTTAAATAATATTCGTCTTAATGCACAAGCATACATACATTCCTACACAGTTGGTGGGACAAATCCTTCTCTAATAGAAGCAATGGGACATTGTAAACTAATTGTTGCATACGATAACGAGTTTCATAGAGAAATACTTGGTGATAATGCTCTGTATTTTAAAAATAAATATGAACTTGCCCAAATAATGAAAAATACTCAAAATTCTGATATTTCATATAGAGAAATTTATCGAAAAACAGTACTAGAAAAATATCAATGGTTTAAAATTGCAAATCAATACGTATCAATTTTTAACACATTTTTGAGATGAAAATTACGGAGCATAATAAATGGTTTTGGTTAGTTTTAATTATATTTGCAACTGTTTTTGCTTATTTTAAAATTATTTTTTTTGATTTTGTTTATTGGGACGATGATAAACAAATATTCAACAACATTTATGTAAGCCAATTAACATTAGAACATATATTACATAACTTCAAGTTCGAACGATTTACATTTATTCCTTTAACTTTATATTCTGTTTTATTTCAGATTGTTGGCAATAATCCTTTTTACTATCATTTGTTCTCCATTATTATTCATCTTATCAATATAATTTTATTTTTCAAAGTATTAAATAAATTTCGCTTCCCTTTATTTGTTATTACCTTTTCAACAATATTATTTGCACTTCATCCAATGCGTATAGAATCTGTTGCATGGATTTCTGAGTGGAAAGATTTACTTTTTACTTTATTCTCTCTTTGCGGCATATGGTTTTATTTGAAGATGATTGAAAATAAAAAATTAATTTATATTCTACTGTACATTATAATGATTGTTTTTTCGAGTTTCTCAAAAATTCAAGGATTACTTTTGCCTTTTTCTGTTGTTTTGATAGATACTTTTATACACAGAAAGTTCCGACTACAATTTGTTTTATTTAACATTGCTATTTTATTTTTTGTGTTTCTTATTTACATTTTTAAAGTTAGAGTATTAATGCTTTTATCTATAATTATTTACATAATAGGCTATAAATACAAACTATTCAAATTAATATATACAATAAAAATTAAACCTCTTCATTATGTAGTTTTTTCTTTCATTTTTATTTCTATTATTGGTTGGTTTTTTTATACAAAACAATTGTGGTTTTGGGAAGGTTCTTCAAAATTTATATTATCAGACCGTCTTGTATTTAGTGGTTATGCACTTGTATTTTACATTCAACAATTTTTTTTACCAATAAAACAAATTGCAGTTTATTCTTACCCAAATTTTAATGGTGTTGAATTATGGACAAAGTATGGTCCGTATCTTATAATTTGGATTTTTTTGCTTATTGTTTCAATATGGTTATACAAAAAGAAATTTTTTGTTGAGCTTTTTGGCATTTTGTTTTTCTTTATCAATATTTCAATAGTTTTACATTTTATTCCAATTGAAGGGCGTTTGTTTGTTGCCGATAGATATACTTATTTTGCTTATGCAGGCTTAATTTTAAGTAGTTCGTATTTATTAAATCGTTTTATAGAAAACCGTTTCTTAATTCAGATTATTTTAAAAATATTTATAATAGTAGTTCTTTCAGTAGTTACTTTTATAAGAGTTGATATTTGGAAAAATACAGTTTCTTTGTTTAGCGATGTTTTAAATAAAAGACCTAATACTTCTTTTGCTTGGTTAAATCTTGGTAGTTACTACCTTGGGAAAAAGGAATATGAAAAGGCGGGAAAATTATACGAAATAGCTTTAAAATTAGAACCAGAAAATAGTCAAACAATGTTGAATAAATCACTTGTTCATATTGCATTAAAACAAAATAACATTGCCTTAATATATTTGAATAATGCTCTGAATTATAGCAAAAACAATGAAGAAAAATCGCTAATATTGTCAACAATAGGTCAACTTTATGCAGAAAATGGTGAAGTAGATAAATCATTAAACTATTACAACAATGCAATATCTATATATTCAAACAATTATAAAGCATTTTTACAAAAAGCCCTTATTTATGCTAATGTAAAGGAATTAAAAAATATAGATAGTGCTATTTATCATACAAAAAAAGCAATAGAAATAAATCAATATTATGCCGATGCTTACAACACATTAAGCTGGCTATATTTAGTTAAAAATGATATTGCTATTGCCAGAAAATATGCTTTTTCTTCAATTAAATCTAACCCATACTATGCTTTAGCATATAATACATTAGGATACATTCAACAATTAGAAGGGAAGTATGATTCAGCTTTATTTAATTACCACCAAGCTGTAAGCCTCGATTCTACTCAAATTGAAATTAGAAAAAATAGAGCATGGGCATTTTATCAATT
>JBBIKO010000075.1:3918-7791 GCA_037445415.1 Bacteroidota bacterium | reverse complement strand
CCATCATTTTCTCTGATGAAAATCAACAATCTCAAGATTATTTTCTAAAATTAGGTAAAATTATTACGCAATATTTAGACAAAATAGGATACAAGCTCTGTGAAGGCAACAATATAGCATCAAATAACCAGTGGGTTAAACCACTTAATGTATGGAAAAATTACTTTTCGAACTGGATAAATAACGGTAATGCGAAAAATTTGCTTGATATAAATATTTTTTTCGATATAAGAACTGTTTATGGAAATAATGATTTAACGGATAAACTAACTAAACATATATTTAACGAAAGTTCAAAAAATAAAGCTTTTTTATCATTGTTGGCTCATAATTGTGTAAATTCGAAAGCTTACTTAACTCAAACATTAAACTTAAAAAAACTTATTGCTATTTTAGTAAACATCGCAAGATTGTATGCTTTAACATATCAAATTAAAGAAAAATCATCAATATTACGTTTTCAAAGAATTTTGGAATTTAAAGTAATCAATGATGCTACATTTTCAGACTTATACGAAGTATTTGAATTTTTAAATTATTTACGATTATTAAATCAAACAAAGAAAATACTAAACAATGAATTGCCTGACAATACAATTGCTTTATCAACTTTATCAGACTTTAAAACTTATAATTTAAAATATGCTGTTTCTGTTATTAGTTCAATGCAAAACAAAGTAGTACACGAATTCAAATTGTACTAAAATAATAGGATGCCCTATTTAAAACAGCCTTCTCTTTAAAATTTGACAAAACACAAATTAATCGTGTCCGTTAAATTCTTTTGCTTTATTTTTTTGAGTAAACAATGAAACAACAATTAATACTAAAAACGAAGCTGGTATAGTGAAAATTCCTGGATTATCAATTGGTATTGGAGCATCAGCAGGATTTAGCCCATACTGTCCATACATTGATGGAGAAAATAGTATTAGCCCTACTGAAGTAACTATTCCTGTTATTATAGATGCAGAAATACCATTTGATGTTGTTTTCTTCCAAAATAATATCATTAAAATTGCCGGTAAATTTGACGATGCAGCAATTGAAAAGGCTAAACCTACTAAAAACGAAACGTTCATTCCTTTAAATAAAATACCCAATATTATAGCAACAACACCTACGCCTAAAGCAGCAAGACGTCCTGCTCTAACTTTTGCTTTTTCGGATAAATTTTTATTCAAGTAATTATCAATAAAATCGTGTGCTATAGCTCCAGAAGAAGCTACTATTAAACCTGCAACTGTTCCCAATATTGTTGAAAAGGCTACAGCTGTAATAAAAGCAAACAACCCAATACCAAAATATTTTGCCAATAGAGGTGCAGACATGTTTGAACTTTCAACATCGTTTACGCCATTTATCATGGCACCCAAACCTATATACAACGTCAAAATGTAAAAGAATCCTATTACAGCTATTGCAACAATAGTTGATTTGCGAGCATCTTTTTGACTAGGAACAGTATAATAGCGTATTAGCACGTGTGGTAGTGCCGATGTACCAAAAAATAATGCAAGCATCAAAGAAATGAAGTTTAACTTTTGCCATGTAGTTGCACCTTCTAATTTATAAAACAATCCTGGCTTTAGAACTGTAGAACCAGGAGTTACATTTTGATACCAAGCATTTACTTTGTTTTCACCATCTTGAAAACTAACTTTTGTAAAACGTACTACTTCGCTTTTTTCAAACTTTGTAAAAAAGCTAAAAATATTGAGAGGCCCAGTAGAATCAACTTCTTTACCATTATCAATCACTTTGTGCATATTTCCAACTTGATAAAATTTTCTTTCTTCTTTGGTCGCACCGTTATATAATACCCCATTAGGAGTATTAACAATGCTAATCATTTCAACTAATTTATACTCATTATCGATAGTATTGTTTAACTGAAAATAACGTTCATAACCATCATACAATACCTTTGCATATTGTTTATCACCTTGTTCAATTATAGATAATATTTTTATATTTTCATTATCAGACACTATAAAATTCTCGCCATCCTTAATAACTTTTGCTGTTACAAATTCATGGTAGTTTTCGTAAGGCTTTTTGTTTATGCCATTTATTAAAATGCTAAATGTAAGTATAACTGATGATATAATAAGCAAACCTCCTTTAATAAACTGTACGTATGTTGTAGATGTCATTCCAGCAGTTGCAACAATAATAATAACTATAGCACCTACAATTAAAACTCCTAACCAATGCGGCATTCCAAGCAATGGGACTACTAAATCTCCTGCTCCAACCATTTGTGGTATTAAGTAAAAAAGAGAAACAATTAATGTAGAAATAGCAGCTGTTAGCTTAATAGAACGAGAATTAAACTTTGCATTGATAGCATCTGTAAATGTATATTTCCCGAAACGTTTTATTGGCTCGGCTACAATAAATAATGCAACAACCCATCCAGCTAAAAATCCTATTGAGTACAAAAATCCGTCAAAACCAAAAAAAGCAATCATTCCACATATTCCAAGGAATGAAGCTGCTGACAAATAATCTCCAGCAAACGCAATACCGTTTACCGACCAATGTATTGTACCACCAGCAGCATAATATCCCGATGCAGATTTAGTTTTTCTTCCAAAATAAAGAGATAATCCTAAAACAAGAGCAACAAATACATTGCCCAAAGTGAAACATCATAAATCATATTCTATTCCTCCTTATTCATTTTACGTTCAAAATTGGAACATATTAAATGGTATATCAACCCAAGAGCTATGGCAACTAATATTAAACCAAAACCATAAACAATAGCAAGGTTTAACCCAAAAATAATTTTTGTACCCATTAACGATGGATATGTAATGCTTATATAAGTAAAACCTGCATATAAGATAAAATATAATATAAACAATTTTACACCCAGACTTGCTTTTTTTTTCGAGGCTTTATCTTCGCCTAATTTTACAGATGGACCATGTAACATATAACCTCCGTTGTTTAAAGTTTACTACCAACAAAAATATTAATAATTATTTTAGTTCTTTGCCAAAATAAGTTGTAAATTAACATTGATTTATATCAACTTATTTATAAATTTGCAAAAAAAATGAAAGTTAATAAGGAAATTTCGTGCTACACTTGTGAAAATAAATGTGATATTTATGATGTTTTAGAGCATAATGCTACTGATTTGTTAAATGTAAAACCTGTTCATGTTACTTTCAAAAAAAATGAAATTATATGTAAGCAAGGAAATAATGTTACTCACGGTATATACATAGTTAGCGGAACTGCAAAATTACTAATTGAAGGTATAAACCATCGATATATCATTTTGCATATATTAAAACCGCATAATTATGTTGGGTTGTTATCATTTTTCGAAAGCCATAAATATTTATATTCTGTATATGCTTTAGAAGAATGTAAAGTTTGTATGGTTGATATAGGATTTATTAAAAATCTTTATAGAGAAAACCGGCAGTTTCTGTGTAAATTAAACGAAGCATTTGGAAAATCGGTAGCCATGATTATGAAAAAGCTTATTACGCTAAATCAAAAAAACATAAGAGGTCGTTTTGCCGATAGTTTGCTTTACTTAGCCGAATTAAACAAAAGTAAGTCTTTTAATTTGTTGTTAACAAGAAAAGAATTAGGCGAATTTTGTGCAATTTCGGAAGAAAATATTGTGCGTTTACTTTCCGAATTTAAAAACGAAAAAATAATTGATGTTAATAAAAAGCATATAAACATAATAGACGAAGTTTTGTTAAGAAAGATTAGTGAGGTTGGTTAATTTTATCTAATTTTGCTCAATTATTAAAACATGACTTTGCTTTTCAAAATTATATCCGATATATCGTTATGGTATTTACTTGTTATTGTACCAGTAATTGTATGGATAGTATTACT
>JBBIKO010000075.1:0-3889 GCA_037445415.1 Bacteroidota bacterium | reverse complement strand
CAATTAGTACTAGCAAAATACTACGCACACTTACACTCATTCTTGTTATATTGTTGTTTTTATCACCTTTTTTTCAGTGGTATGTAAATGAGATAAGAAAACCTGTTGTTGCAATTGCTCTCGATAATTCTAAATCGATAAGTATAAACAAATATTTTTCTGAGCAAAAGAAAAAAATCACAAATTTTATTTCAGAAATAAGCAAAAAATATTCAGACAAATACAATTTGCAATTTTATTCGTTTGGTTCTTACATACGCAATTTAGATAGTATAAGCTTTGAAGATAAAAATACAAACATCTCTGCTTTAATAGAACACGTAAAAAACGAACACGAATTTGATAATATAGGAGCACTTATTTTATTAAGCGACGGAAATTATAATACAGGTCAAAATCCTTTATATTTTGATAATTCTATATCTTTCACTATTTACACAATTCCATTAGGAGACACTGCAACACAAGCAGATATTTATATTGATAAACTAATATACAACCCGCAGCAATATTTAGGAAACAATATAAGAATTCAAGCTAATATTAAAGCAAATAACCTATCTGGAAAAAATACTCAAATAAAATTATACAAAAACAACGAACTTTTAGAACAAAGAACATTAAATATAACATCAAATCAATATTACTCAACAATATTTTTTACAATATTTGAAGAAAAAGCTGGTATTTATAATTACACTGTTTCAATAGATAGTACATTAAACGAATATTTATACCAAAACAACAAAAAAACAGCAGTTATAAACATTAGTGAACAAAAGCAAAACATAGCAATTGTTACATCATTTCCTCATCCCGACGTTGGAGCAATATTTGCTGCACTCGATGCAAATCATTCGTTAAATGTTAAAATATCAAAACCTGAAAATATTATTGATTCGTTGCACAAATTACAAGCAATAATCCTTTATCAAATTCCTAACAATGCGTCAAATGCTTCGCAACTACTTAAAAATATAATCGACAAACAAATACCAACCCTTTTTGTAGTAGGAGGTCAAACAAATTTGAATAATTTTAATCAGTTATTTTCTAAACCTATTATACAACAATCACAAGCAAATCAATTCGAAAATGCTTATGTTAATTTAGATGTACCAGACAATTTATTTAATTTATCAAACGAATTAAAAGAAACTTTTGAACAATTACCTCCTTTAAATGTTCCGTTTGGTACCTACAAATTAGCCGAAAACTCAGAAATAATAGCCTATCAAAAAATCAAACAAATAAAAACTACATTTCCTTTGATTGTATTTTACGAATGGCAACAAAATACAAAATGTGGCATAGTATTCGGCGAAGGAATATTTAGATGGCGCTTACACGAATACTTAAATAAACAACAACATACTTATTTTAATACTTTTATTAACAAAATTATAACTTATCTTTTATCAAAACAAAAAAGAGAAAGATTTGTGTTAAACCATAAAACTATATACAACGAAGGAGAGCTTATAACTTTCGATGCAGAACTTTATAATAAAATATACGAACCAGTTCATAACGCTAACATAGAAATTCAAATAGAAGCGAAGAATAACAATGTCTTTAAATTTAATTTCGAGCAAAATTACCCGTTTTACAAACTCAATATTCGTTCTTTACCAAGTGGAGAATACACTTGGAAAGCAACTGCACAATTACAAAACGAAAAGTTTACTAAGCAAGGAAAACTTATAGTACAAGAATTAAACATCGAATTGCAAGAATATAAAACTAACTTAAACTTACTAAAACAACTTGCTATTAGAACAAATGGTAAACTCATACCCATTGACAGTTTATTTATTATACCATCATTATTACATAACAATCAGAACATTGTTTCTACATCTTATTCTACCGAAAAATTCATTTCATTTGTTGATATTCGGATAATATTATTATTAATTGTATTACTTATATCCTTAGAGTGGTTTTTAAGAAGATATTTTGGTAGCCTATGATATACGAATATTTATATTGGATAATTTTAATTTTTATCACAATTGAATTTGTGTTTGAACAAATTATGGAACGCTTACAATACAAAAGCTACGATTACCCTGTCGCCGATGAGTTAAAAGACATTTACTCACAGGAAACACTTGAAAAACAAAAAGCTTATCACAAAGAGTATTACCGTTTTGAATTGAAACACGATTACTTGTTTTTCATATTAACAATTATAGTTTTTGCCTTTCAAATACCTGGTAAGCTCGATATGTATTTAAGAAATGTTATAGAAAACGAATTTATATTAACATTTTCGTTCTTTTCCATTTCAGGTTTCATTTTTTTTCTTATTGGGTTACCTTTTCAATTTTATGAGACTTTTGTAATTGAGCAAAAATATGGCTTTAATACAACAAATTTAAAAACATTTGTGTTTGATATTCTTAAGTCATTGTTATTGAGCGTTTTATTTGGTGTTCCTTTGCTTTGGATAATCTTTAAATTTTATCAAACATCGGGCGAATATTTTTGGTTTTATACATGGATTGTTATAACAATATTTAGCCTATTTATTATGTTCTTTTATTCTAAGCTGATAGTTCCATTATTTAATAAACAAATTCCCTTACCTGACGGAGAATTAAAAGATGCTATTTTGCAATTTTGTAATAACGTTAATTTCCCTGTAAAAGAAATATACATTTTAAATGCTTCAAAAAGAAGTAAAAAGGCTAATGCATATTTTACAGGATTTGGAAAAAATAAGAGAATAGTACTTTTCGATACTCTTATACAGCAATTGTCAAACGACGAAATTGTTGCTGTTCTCTCGCATGAAATAGGACATTTTAAGCATAAACATATATTAAAATCATTTGTTTTAAATAGCTTAAAATTAGCAATATCGCTCTTTATTTTGTCTTTATTTATTCACAACGATTATTTATCTAAAGCATTAGGTTCTCAAAAAGCATCATTTCATTTAGGTATAATAAGTTTTGGAATATTATATTCACCAATTTCAAATTTATTATCAATTTTTTCTAATTATTTATCTAGAAAAAATGAAAAACAAGCTGATAATTTTTCTGTTATACATGGTAAAGCACTACACTTAATTTCTGCATTAAAGAAACTTGCCTCTTTAAATTATAGTCACTTAACACCTCACTCGTTTTATGTAAAAGTTAATTATTCGCATCCACCTATTAGTGAAAGAATTAGTTTTATAAAAGATAATAATTAAAAAAATAATAAACTATTTTAATAAAATCAGAATCTTTAATAAAAATTTATTTATCTAATTCTCCAAAAACTTTTCTCAGAATATCGTTAACTCTTGCAGATGGATCTTTACGAATTTGATGTTCTTCTTCAGCAATTTTCTTAAACAAGCCGTCTAAACCTTTATTAGTTGCAAATGTGTCGAGCGAACTTGTAATGGGTTTCCATCCTGTTATAGAATTACATAACGGATTATAAATTGCTTTTAGTTGGTCCCACGCCTCGTATGCCGACATTCCTGCTACTAATGGCTTATTTAAAGAAGTTTGTATTTTGGGCATAAATACGTTAAATAAATGACTACGAGTCTTAACTTGCAAATAATGTGTTGCTGCTGTATCGGTTCCATGTAAAATATTATATGCATCGCCTATTGTCATTGTAACAATAGCATTTACAAATATAGGTTTTGCTTCGATAGCAGCATCTTCGGCAGAGCGATTTAACGATAAAATAAGTTGTTCAATTTTTTGGTCAACACCTGCTGCTTGCAATAAAGGATGGTTCTGATTCTCAATAACACCATGAGCATCTGGTGGCAATAAAATCTTTACAGCTAAATCTAAATAGTAACCGTTTTCTTTATGAAGCTTAGCCGAAGCTGTATCGGTACCAACTTTCAAAGCTTCTTTAAGCCCCTCTA
>JBBIKO010000074.1:0-7996 GCA_037445415.1 Bacteroidota bacterium | reverse complement strand
AAAATGAAAAACTCTAACTTACTTTTATTAGAAAAAGCCGTAATTGCTGCAATTTATGCGGGAGATGAAATTACAAAAATTTATAACTCGAGCTATGATATTTATTTTAAAGAAGACAAAAGTCCAATAACAAAAGCAGATAAACTTTCGCATGATATTATTTCTTCTATTTTAGCAGAAACAAATATTCCAATTATAAGCGAAGAAAATAATATATTTAATTATTCGGAACGATGTAGATGGGAATATTTTTGGTTGGTTGATCCACTCGATGGGACAAAAGAATTTATTAGTAGAAATGGAGAATTTACTATAAATATTGCTTTAATTAAAAATAACGAACCATCATTAGGTGTAATATATAGTCCTATAATGGGATGGTTATATTTTGGGTCGTCTGACACTGGAACAAATAAAGTTTTTGTTCAAAATAATAAATTAGTAACTGAAACATTGACTACTATACCTTATTTTAATAATCTTCTTAAACCAAATTCTGTACGTGTTGTTGTTAGCAGAAGTCATTTAGACAAGCAAACCGAAGATTTTGTTTTTGCATTAAAAGAAAAGTATTCAAATGTTGAAATTATAAGAATTGGTAGCGCATTAAAATTGTGCAAAATATCGGAGGGTGAAGCCGATATTTATCCTCGTTTTGGTAAAACGATGGAATGGGATATTGCGGCTGGACATGCCTTGTTGTTATATGCTAATTCGAACTTGTACGATATAAACACTTTAAAACCCATAAAATATAACAAAAGAGATTTGTTAAACTCTTCATTTATAGCTATTAGAAATGATTTTCCTTGGTATTAACGTACAACTAAATTTAATTTTTGAGCAATAATACTTATTATCTTATTTAGTTTTTGAATTTTACGTAATTCTTCATCTGCATATTCTTCGTCTATGGCGGCTTCTTGTGCTTTTTGAATTTTTTTTCTTGATTCTTTTATTGCTAATTCTAATAATTTATATTTATATCGTAGCAAAAGCTGACGAATCACTTCGTTTAATATATCTTTTTCGTTTCTTACATAAATGCCAATTCTTTTGAAATATTGAGACAAATAATCGCTCTGCCCTTTTATTTTCCCTTGATAATATGGAGTGCTTAATAAATTTGCAACAACTTCCCTTATTTGTTCATTTTCGTGATAAACAAGCATTTTATCGTCAATATATTTGAATTGTGTAAGTTGATAGCGAATAATTTCATAAATTTGCTTATATATAAGGTTTTTAAATTCAAGCTCGTCGTTTAATAAATCTTGTATAATTGCTTCTGCAACAGATACAGAGTGGGTAATACTGTTTGTTTGTTCGTCGTATTCTTTATAATAAGGCATATTACCATAATTTAATAATATTCTTAAAATTTCGTTTTCTATTTCTTCTACATAAAAATCATCTACAAACGAAGGTATAACAGGAGTTTCAGAATGCAGTGTTAATGGTATAGCTTTATCATAAGGCTTTACAACATTTTTTTTTAGTAAATAAAGGTTCACTTCCGAATGTAATGTGGGTTCGTCAATTTCAAGAAGATTAGAAACTTCTTTAATGTAAACGGCACGAGATAGTTTATCTGGGATATGCGAAATAGTTTGTGCTATTTCTTTTAAAGCATTTGATTTTTTTATAGGATCATTATTTACGTTTTTAAGTAAAATGTTTATTTTAAAAAATATAAAATCTTGTTCGTTTTCTAGCAAATATTGAAGTAACTCGTTTGGAGTTACTGTTTTGCTAAAAGTGTCTGGATCATGTTTTTCTGGCAATAACACTACTTTTACATTCATACCTTCGTCTAAAAGCAAGTTTATACCTCGCATAGCCGCTTGTATTCCAGCTTTATCTGAATCGTAAAGTATGATTATGTTTTTTGTAAAACGTTTTATTAAAGCAATTTGATTGCTTGTAAGTGCTGTGCCTAATGATGCTACTACATTATCTACATTCATTTGATGCATTGCAATAACATCGAGATTTCCTTCGACCATATAACAAGCATCTTTTTCTAAAATAGCTCTTTTCGATTGAAATAACCCGAAAAGAGTATGTCCTTTATTAAAAATATCGTTGTCAGGAGTATTATAATATTTAGCAATTGATTCGTTGTTTGAAATTCTTCTTCCGCTAAATCCAATAATATTACCACTTAAATTATATATAGGAAAAACAATACGCGAAGTAAAGTTGTCGTAATTCCCTTTGTTTATTAAGCCAGCTTTTTGTAATATTTCTGGTTTAAATCCTTTTTTTACAGCTTCGTTAGCAAATGCTTTATTATTGGAAGGACAATATCCAAGTCCGAATGTTTTTATAATATCTTCACGAACGCCTCTACTTTGCAGGTATGATAATCCAACCGATTTCCCTTCGTCTGTTTCGAATAATTGTTTTACAAAAAAATCGTGTGCAAATTTATTAACAACTAATATGCTTTCGCGTTCATTTTGACGTAAAATATCTTCTTCGGTCAAAGGTTTTTCTACTATTTCGATTCGATATTTTGCCGCTAACCATTTGAGTGCTTCAACGTAAGAAAGTTTTTCGTGTTCCATTAAGAAATTAACAACATTGCCAGCCTTTCCACAGCCAAAACACTTGTATATACCTTTGCTTTCTGTAACATGAAATGATGGTGTTTTTTCTTTGTGAAAAGGACAAAGTCCTACGTAACTTGCTCCTCTTTTTTTTAATTGAACAAATTCGCTTATTACTTCTACTATTTGTGCAGTATCTATTATTCGTTGGGTTATAATTTTGTCTATCATATACTATGAGGTACAATTACAAAATTAGCTTAAATTTTTATATTTTCAAGTAAACTTGCTATTGTGTTTTTTTCTAAAATCTCTTGTATCTTTGCTTCAAATTTATTCGTGTGGAAAGAAAAAATATTCAGTTTACTATTTTAGAATACAATTCTTTAAACGAACTGCCAGAAAGCTATATAAAGTTATATGAAGTAGCTTCTATTGTTGCAAAGAAAGCTTATGCTCCTTATTCTAATTTTAATGTTGGTGCGGCAATATTGTTAGACAACGGCAAGATAATTTCGGGCAACAATCAAGAAAATGCTGCATACCCTTCTGGTATTTGTGCCGAGAGAGTTGCTGTTTTTTTTGCTAATGCTCAATATCCTAACAATAAAATTATTTCTATTGCGATTGTAGCTTATGGAAATAATGGTGATATAATAGAAAACCCTGTTCCTCCGTGTGGAAGTTGTCGTCAGGTAATATTAGAAAGTCAATTTCGTCAAAATGAACCAATTAAACTTATTTTGTTTGGTTCAAAAAGAATTTATGTTGTTGAAGATGCGTCTTTACTCTTACCTATAAATTTTAATAAAGGCTTTATAACTTAAGAAACTTTTTAATTTCTTCGAGGTATTTTTCTTTATTTGCAGCAAGGTTATTATTCCCGTCACTATTTTTTACGACATAAACGGTACTTACAGAGCTTCGTATTTTAGCTAATTCTTTTATATCTTTTACAGTATATACATTATCTTTTTCGCCTACAATAAATAAAATACCATTTAATTGTGCGCCTTTTGCTTCTAAAGCAAATTTTGGTTCAATTTCAATTTTATTATAACCAAGTGGTATCATAAGTTCAAAACCAGTAGCTTCTTTAATTCTTTGTTTAACTAATTCGAGAGTTGTGTAAGGCGAATCGGCTATAACTGTTCCAAGACCTCTGTTTGTGGCAACTGCTATAGACAGGCCTGCACCTACACCTATGCCAAATAAATGTATTTTAGGAATACTGGTTCGCTCTTTCTTTAAATAATCTATAACTGAATTCAAGTCTTTTTGAAACTGTATATAAATGTAAAAATTAGTTTTTATTTCGAAGTCGCTGCTTGCACCATAACCCCTATAATCGTAAGTTAGCACATGATAGCCCAAAGAAAGAAATATACTAACATGTTCGAGCAAGTCGGACATATTACCATTTCCATTGTCGCTTAACACCATAATTTTATATGAAGTTTGACTTGAAGGAAAATACCAAGCATTTAATTTCAAACCATCGGAAGTTGGAATTTTAATTTCTTCGTAAGTTAAACCAAAATCAGAAGGTTTAACTTTATATTCGCGAATAGGATTTAATGCAAGTATTGAATTTATAGAAAACATTAGCAATAAAAATTGTAATAGCTTTTTCATAATCAAAATTTTTCCCACAAAAATATAGATACGATTTTTTTTTTAAATAGAGTAAACGCATATTTTTTTAACAATTTATGAACAATAAAGAAATTTTTTAAACAACAGACAGATTTAAATTGAATAAATTTTGTATTTTTGTATAAAGCACTCAGGCAAATTATGAAAACTTTTTTTTTTATTTTTCTGTTTTTTTCAATAAACACTTTTGCTATTCCAGATTCAATTGTTCAATCTTATAAAATTTTGCCGAGCGACACGCTTCGTTGCGAATTATTGATTGAAAAGGCAAATAAATTTAGAGGAAATTTTCCTCGTTTATCCTACGATTTGGCTTCTAAAGCATTATTTTTTTCTGAACAAACCAACTACATTCAAGGAATGGTTAAGGCATATAACCTACTCGGTTCGATTAAATGCGACATCGGCGAATTTTTATCGGCTATCGAACATCATACAAAAGCTTATGAAAGAGCAAAGTTTGTTAACGATAACGATCTTTTGTCCGAAACCTTTTATTTAATTGGAAATGTTTATTATGCTCAAGGAAAATTAACTAAAGCAATTGAATACTACAAAGAATCGCTTAATTACAGTAATAAGGGAAAAAATAAAACTCAAATGCTAAATAATTTATATCGTTTAGGATTAATATACGAAGCTCTTGATAACTTAAATGACGCATACCGTTGTTATAAAAGAAGCTTATTGATAGAAGAAGAGTTGAAAAATAAAGAAGGGATGTTTTTTAGCTTATTGGGAATTGCTTCTATTAGCGCAAAAAAAGAAAATTATTATCAAGCCCATGTTTTATACAATAAAGCTTTAGAAATTGCAGATAATCTAAACATATTATCGTATAAAATAATTGTTTATTCTAAGCTTGGCGATTTGTCGAAAACACAAAAAAATTATTTAAATGCTTTAAAACATTATTCAGAAGCACTTAAAATAGCAGATTCTATTGATTTTTATAAAGATCAAAAAAAGTGTTATTTTAATCTTGCTCAAACTACTGAAAAACTTCAATTTTATAAAGATGCATACAATTACCTTTCGCAATATGTAGAATTGACAAATACTTTTTACAATACAGATGTTGCTCAACAATTAGCACGTTTGCAAATGAAATTTGACTTAAAATCGAAAGAAAAAGAAATAGAGCATCTCAAACATAAAGAAGAGAGACGAACACGCGAAAGAAATTTTTTGCTTATTGGATCATCGCTTTTAGTAGTAATACTTATGCTTTTAATATTACTTATTTGGACACGTTTGAAAAGTTCACGAAAACTAAAACAACAATATTTAGAAATAAAAAGTCAAAAAGAAGAGTTAGATTCTGTATTAGAACAATTGAATATAGTAAACAAAGAACTAACTAAATCGAATGTACAAATTTTAGATGGTTTAAATTATGCTTCTTCGTTGCAACAAACAATACTCCCCTTTGAACATGAATTTTATTCTGTATTCGACAATTGTATAATATTTAACAAACCCAAACATATTGTAAGTGGAGATTTTGCATGGATTCAGAAAAAAAACAATTGTGTTTACTTCGCTATAGCCGATTGCACAGGTCATGGTTTAGCTGGTGCTTTAGTTAGTATTAAAGGATATAGTTTGTTAAATCAGGCATTAAAAGTATTGAATAATCCATTGCCATCAGACATTTTATATTGGTTAAATTCACAATGGAGAGCTCCTACAAAAAATAACAATAAACAACTGCCCGACGATAGTATGGAAATAGCTATATTGAAACTCCATTTAGATACTTTATACTTAGAGTATTCGCTTGCTAACATGAGGTTTGTTGTTATTAGTGCTAATGACAAAATACAAATATTCGAAAATCAGGAATGTTCTATTGGTGAAACAAATTCATTAGAAAAACCTGATGTTTTTATTACTCAAAACGTATATTTAGCAAAAGGTGATACTATTTATTTGTTTACCGACGGTTTCTTTGATCAATATGGCAAAAACAATCAAAAGCTTATGTTTAAACAATTTTTAGAACACTTGAAAACATTATCGAAACACTCAATAACTGAACAAAAAAACATAACAGAAGAATTTTTCAATACCTGGAAAGGACAAAAGAAACAAACCGACGACGTTCTTATAATTGCTATTAATATTTAATTTGCCTACATCGTTGATAGTTGCATATTGTTTACAATTTTGTATTTTTGATTCGAATATAAATTTTTAGCAAAATTTTATTATTGTTATTTTTTTCTTGTAATAAAGATGTGCAAAAAACTATTAAAAAAAAATTTTATTAGTCTGCGTGAAATTCAAAGAATTTCATATAGATTTGAAATAAAAAAATGGCATTATTAATTAACCACGAATCGAAAAGCTTAAAAGAACGTTTAAGCGAACTTATAAGAAAGTCGGAAGAGTTAAAATTTTTAGTAGGGTATTTTTATTTTTCAGGTTTTAATGAAATATCTGATGCGATAGAAAAAAATACTGATTTACAAAAAATCAATATTTTAGTAGGTCTCGAAGTTGATGAAATTAATAATAATATCATTGAAATTGGAACTAAATATGAAAATAAAAGCGATAAAGAAATAAAACAGATTATTATAGAAAGTCTTAGAAAATCGTTTGTATCGGAGAATTGCGATACTAAGGAATTTTACGAACAGGCAAAATTATTTTTGAAGTTATATAAAGAATCAAAGCTACAGATCAGAAAAACAAGACAACCCAATCATTCAAAACTGTATTTGTTTAAATTAAGAGACAATACACCCGATACCATTGCTATTACAGGTAGTAGTAATTTTACTAAACCGGGTTTATCGGGGCAAAACGAGCTTAATGTAGAATTACGTGAGGAATTTTATTTGAAAGAGCTTGAAAATTATTTTAACGTTCAATGGAACGATTCTATTAATTTTAATGACGATGAGACAAAGAAAGAAATTATAAATGTTGTCGAAAATCATTCGCCGGTAAAAACAATAAGTCCTTTCGAGGCATATATATACGTTTTGTATTTATACTATCATTTTAATTTTGTAGAAGAAAGCAGAGATATACAATTAGAAAACTTTTTGATACAAAAAAATTATAAGCCATTTAATTATCAACTTGATGCTGTTTATCAGGCTTGTAAAATGTTAGAGGTTCATAATGGTGTAATACTTGCCGATGTTGTGGGGTTAGGAAAAAGTATTATTGCTTGTTTAATAGCAAAAAAACTTAGAGCAAGGGGGATTGTTATAGCACCGCCTGGTCTTATTGGCGATGTTAAATTAAAAACTTCTGGATGGGCTAAGTACTTAAACGACTTTGAACTTTACGATTGGGAAATATTTTCTTTGGGCAAGTTAGAAGATGCTCTAACGAGAGTTAAAGCAGAATTATTTGATGTTGTAATAATAGACGAAGCACATAGGTTTCGCAATGAAAGTACCGAAAGTTACGCTTATTTACAATCTATTTGTAGGGGGAAGAAAGTGATTTTGCTTACCGCAACGCCTTTTAATAACGAACCTTCCGATGTTTTTGCTTATTTGAAACTTTTTACTATTCCGAAAAAATCAACATTGACTTTGAACGGAGATTTAGAAAGTTTGTTTAAAGCTTTGGAAGGACGATTTATGCTTCTTACAAAGATACTTAAAAAAAAAGATGATAATAGCCGAGTAGCTTACTATCTTTTATTTCCAAACGAAAAACAAATTGATGAGCAAAAAGTTAGAAACGAAATAAAATTTTTATCGCAACACATCAAACGAATTATTGAGCCTGTTATTATTCGTAGAAATCGGTTAGACTTACAA
>JBBIKO010000073.1:5086-8001 GCA_037445415.1 Bacteroidota bacterium | reverse complement strand
ATTCAAACAACTAAATTTTGTATTTATTTTGTGTGGGCTTATATCAAGCGATAATAATAATCGACGATAGTGTTTCTTATCATACTTCAATTCAGAACTTGGGTAATTACCAATATTTATTATTTGTTCGTTTTCTTTAGCATAAATCATATTGTACCCCCCATATCCAAAGGATATATTCAGCCATTTAGGCTTAAATCTAGGAACAAAATCGTGTATATTAACATTAAGCCAATAAGTTTGTCCGTTGTAATCTTTTAAAATCTTATCCCAAGGTTTACTTCCTAACGCGTTGGGACGAACATTAGATAATGGTGTATAGTGATAAGAAAATTTGACTTTTACAGGCACTTTTTTGAAAAAGTATTGTTGCAACGAAAAAAGCGATGTTCCTATAGCATTAAAAACAATGTCGCTATACGAAGCACCCCATTTTTCAGAAAATCCATCAAAAATTTCAATAGTATTCATTACTAAGAATGAGCTAATTGCCGAATAATAAATTGATTGTTTTTCGTTGTACCCTAATTTTTTTAAAGAAAAAAAAGTATTTTGATTTAATTGAAAAGCCGTAAAAGCGTGACCAATTTTATCAATTTGTTGCCACTCCTTACTATCGTCGAACCAATGAAATTTAGTTTTTTTGTAAGAATCGTACCAAGTAAAATATAAACCTGTCATTGAAACAACATAAGTAGTTCCATAACTCCCAAAAAATATTTGCCTTTTTTTTCTAAATTCAAGCGAATCTATTGTTTGGCTATAATAAATTTTTATACATAATAAAAATGTTAAAACCAACGTATATTTGATGAAATTAAACATTCTTTAAAGGTAAGTTAAAGTTTAAAAATTTAAAAAAAATTTTGCAATATCAATATTATATATTAAATTTGAACAAAAAACTAAGTAATTATGAAAACATTAAATTTAATTTCATTATTTTTATTATTTAGCTTAATAGCTTATTCACAAAAGCAAAGTGTTGAATTTTCAATTGAATGTAAAGATGGAAACTTATTAAAACAAGATGCAGATGTGTATTCAATGGGACCCATTAAGATTTCTGGACTAAAATCGAATTCAGATTACGAAAAATTTGAAAAACTTGTAAAAAAGCAAAGTATTGTAAAAAAGTTTGAATATATTCCGGAAACAAATCAAAAAGAATCAAAAATAGCTGTTATGTCATTTTCTACAAACAATGATAACGAAATAGAATCTTTTTTTAAAACAATTAATCTTAGCAAATTAAACATTAATGACAGAAGTTTTACATTAAACCAAAAAGAAGAAATTAAAGCATACTTAAAAGAACTTAAAAACAAGCATTCAGAAAAACAGTTAAAAGAAAAAGAAATGCGTAATGCAGACATACCAACTCCAAGGCAAGCAAATCAATGATTTTTTTAATTAAATAATTTGCTTTATGGGAAAAGGGGATAGAAAAACGCGTAAAGGTAAAATTTCTTTAGGTTCTTATGGTGTAAGGCGACCACGCAAGAAAAAATCTACAATAATTAAACAAAAAGCAAGTAAAGCAGAAGAGGTTACAATTACAACCGAAGAAGTAAATCAAACAATTGAAGAACCTAAGAAAAAAACAAAAAAAGAAACAACAAGTACAAAGAAAAAAACATCTAAAAAAACTGATTGAGAAAAGCTGTCGTTATGACAGCTTTTTTTAATCAGTTCAAAAACATTATTTTTGCGTTAAATTATTTTTTATGTTAAAAGCCCCTATAAAGTTTTTTGCAGGAAGAGCTTCTCTTTATTTAGGAGAAAAAATTGCAAAAAAGTTTGGTTCTGAATTAGGGAAATCGTCGGTAACTGTTTTTAGTGATGGTGAATTTCAACCTTCTTTTGAAGAAAGTGTTAGAGGTTGCAATGTTTTTCTTATACAAAGTACTTTTCCGCCAGTTGACAATTTAATGGAATTGTTACTAATGGCCGATGCTGCAAAACGAGCTTCGGCCTATAAAGTTATATCCGTGATTCCATACTTTGGTTGGGCTCGTCAGGATAGAAAAGACAAACCACGTGTTTCAATTGCGTCCAAAGTTGTAGCAGATTTACTTATGACGTCAGGTGTTGACAGAGTTATGACAATGGACCTACATGCCGACCAAATACAAGGATTTTTCAATATTCCTGTTGACCATATATATGCGTCAGCTATTTTTGTACCTTTTATAAAATCGCTCCAATTAGACAATCTTTTAGTAGCAGCTCCCGATATGGGTGGGTCTAAAAGGGCTAATGCTTATTCACGATTTTTAGGCTGTGAAATGGCTATTTGCTACAAACTTCGAAAGCAAGCTAATCAGGTAGAACACATTTCGATGATTGGTGAAGTTAAAGATAAAAATGTAATTTTATTAGATGATATGATAGATACGGCAGGAACTATTACTATTGCTGCCGAAATGATGATGAATAGAGGAGCAAAAAGTGTTCGTGTTGTTGCAACACATCCAATACTATCTGGTAGTGCTTACGAAAGAATTGAGAAATCGCCTATAACAGAAGTTATTGTTACAGATTCTATTCCAATCAAAAATCAATCTTCTAAGATTAAAGTTATTACTGTTTCCGATTTATTTGCCGATGTAATCAACAAGGTATATAACTATCAATCAATAAGCTCTACATTTATTGTATGAAATTAGACAATCTTAAAATCGAGATGGCGTTTTTCTAAATTAATTTTATGAACCATAACCTTTAATTTGTCCCCCATTTTAAAGCGTTTTCGAGTTCGTTTGCCATATACTTCCATTTTTTCTTCATCAAAAATATAAAAATCGTCGTCCATATCGCGTAAAGAAATCATACCCTCTGCCTTGTTTTCTATTATTTGAACATATATTCCCCATTCTGTTAAACCTGAAATAAAACCTTCGAATATTTGTCCA
>JBBIKO010000073.1:0-5066 GCA_037445415.1 Bacteroidota bacterium | reverse complement strand
TATTTAATAGATGCTCTTTCAGCATCTGCAGCTAACTGTTCCATTTGGGAAGAATGTTTGCATTTCTTAACTAATTCTTCAACATTAACACTTTTTTCATTTCTAAGATATTTTTCCAATAAACGATGAACCATTAAATCGGGATAACGTCGTATTGGAGATGTAAAGTGCGTGTAATAATCTAAAGAAAGCCCATAATGCTTAATATTTTTAGTAGAATATACTGCTTTTGCCATTGAACGAATAGCCATATTTTCTATTACGTCTCTTTCAGGCTTGTTACGAATATCATTTAACATTTTATTTATAGATTCCGAAATTTGTTGTTGTGATTGTAACGTTATGTTGTACCCCCATTGTTTAGCAAAATTTTTAAATTGTCTTAGCTTTTCTGAATCGGGCTTATCGTGAACACGATATACAAAAGCTTTTGTTGCTTGATGAGCTTTACGCTTTCCAACATACTCTGCTACTTTGCGATTTGCTATAAGCATAAACTCTTCTATTAAATTGTTAGCTTCTTTCAATTCTTTAAAATACACACTTATGGGTTTACCTTTTTCATCAAGTCGAAATTTTACTTCAATTTTATCAAAAGCAAGAGCTCCCTTTTGAACGCGTTGCTGTCGTAAAATTTTGGCAAATTCATTTAGTTTTATTAATTCTTTTGAAAATTCGCCTTGTTGTGTTTTAATAATATTTTGAGCTTCGTCGTAAGAAAACCTACGTTTACTGTTAATAATTGTTTTGCCAAACCATTCGCTTTTTATATTCATTTGTTCATCAACAACTAAAACCACCGAAAAACATAGTTTATCTTCGTTAGGACGTAGAGAGCATACGCCATTTGACAATTTTTCGGGTAACATTGGTACAACTCTATCAACTAAATAAACAGATGTTGCCCGCTTGAAAGCTTCTTTGTCTAAAACTGAGTTTTCAGGGACATAATAACTTACATCAGCAATATGTACGCCTATTTCCCACAAATTATCTTCTAATTGCTCAATTGATAGAGCATCGTCAAAATCTTTTGCGTCTTCTGGGTCAATAGTAAAGGTTACTACGTTTCTAAAATCACGTCTTATGCGATACTCTTCTTCTGGAATAACTTGCGATATATAACTTGCATACTTTTCTACTTCTTCTGAAAATTTATAAGGTAAATTAAATTCTGCAAGTATAGCGTGCATTTCTGTTTGATGTTCGCCTGCAAAGCCAAGAATTTCGACAATTTCGCCAACAGGATTTTTACTTCTTTCAGGCCATTCTAATATTCGAACCGTTGCTTTCTGACCTTGTTTAGCATTGTTCAAATACTCAAGCGGAATAAAAATATCGTAAGGATAAATACGCGAATCTGTAACTAAAAAAGCAAAAGAATGTAAAATTTCAATTGTTCCTATAATAGGTTTTTGCGATCGTTCCAATACTTCTAAAACAGCCCCTTCTAATATTCCTGTTTTTTTTTGTGCAAAAAGCCTTGCTTTCACTTTATCGCCAGGTAATGCTTTATTTAAATATTTGGGATAAATTTTTATTTCTTTTCCTGTTTTTTCGTCTATTACAACACCAATTCCGTGTGTATTTATGTTGATAAAGCCTATTATTATACCTGTTGTTGAGTGCAAACGAAATTTTCCGCGTGATGTTTCTTCTAAAAAACCTTCTTTCGATAATCTTTCTATGGCATACAAAACTTCATATTTTTCTGAAATATTTGTAATAAATAATTGCTTACTAACTTGTTTATAATTTAAACTACGTGTTGGGTTATTTAAAAATAAAACCTTTACTAAATTGATAATATTTCCACCTTTTTTATTTTTTGCCATTTTTTCGACAAAGGTACATTTAATATTAACATCCTTCGTTTAAACTTTTGTAACTTTAAGCAAAATTTGTGTTAAATAAAATGAAAAAAATTTTTCTGTTAGATGCTTATGCCCTAATTTTCAGGGCTTATTATGCTTTTATTAAAAATCCGCGAGTTAATTCAAAAGGAGTAAATACGTCTGCTATTTTTGGCTTTTTTAATACTTTTCTCGATGTTATTCAAAAAGAAAAGCCTGATTATTTAGCAGCAGCATTCGATTCATCTGCAAAAACCTTCCGACACGATATGTTCCCAGCATATAAAGCTACACGCGATGCTACACCCGAAGATATAAAACAATCTATTCCTTACATAAAAAACATACTCGAAGCTTTAAATGTTCCTATTTTTGAAGTGCCCGGATTTGAGGCCGACGATGTTATTGGAACATTATCTAAAACTTTTGCACAAAAGGGTTATCAGGTTTTTATGATGACTTCCGACAAAGATTATTATCAGTTAGTTGATAAAAATATTTTTGTTTACAAACCAGCCCGTTCGGGAAACGATATTGAAATTATTGGAGTTGAGGAAGTAAATCGTTTATTCGAAGTTATTCATCCTAACCAAGTAGTAGATGTGTTAGGCTTATGGGGCGATTCTTCTGACAATATACCTGGTGCACCAAGTATAGGCGAAAAAACAGCAAAAAAACTAATAAAAGAATTTGGTAGTATTGAAAATCTTATAAATCAGATAGATAAATTACAAGGAAAAATAAAAGAAAGTATCGAAAAGCACAAAAAGCAAATTTTATTATCAAAAAAATTAGTAACAATTAACACAAACGTTCCTTTAAACATTCGTGAACAGGATATTTTGCTTAGCAAGCCCGATATACAAAAAATTGTCCCAATATTCGAAGAATTAGAATTCAAAACTCTATTAAGCAGGTTTTACGAATGGTATAAAGGAATTACTTTACCCAATTCAAAAACTCAAAATATACAAAACGAAACAGATTTGTTTAATCAAAATATTCAAATCGAAAACATTATCTCTAAACATAAAACCTTAAATGATATACAACACGAATATATTTTAATAAAAAATGAAAACGAAATAATAGAATTAGTAGAAAAACTAAAAGCCTGCAACGAATTTAGCTTTGATACGGAAACAACTTCGCTCGACACAATACAACCTGAAATTGTAGGCATTTCGTTTTGTATAGAAATTAATAAAGCTTATTATATTAGTTTTCCAATAAACCGTCAAGATACTTTACGATGGTTATCGCACTTTAAGCCCATTTTCGAAAGCAATAGAATTTTAAAAATAGCACAAAATTTAAAATTCGATTATCAAATATTAAAGAATTACGATATACAGTTAAATCTACCTTTCTTCGATACAATGGTAGCTCATTATTTGTTAGAGCCCGAACAACAACACAATTTGGATTATTTGGCACGAGCTTTTTTACAATACGCCCCTATTTCAATTGAACAACTTATTGGTAAAAGCAAATCTAATCAATTAAGTATGCGTTTAGTTGATGTTAATAAAGTAAAAGACTACTGTTGCGAAGATAGCGATATTACATTTCAACTCAAACAAAAACTTCTTCCTTTATTACAAGAAAAATCTTTATACTCGTTGTTCCAACAGTTAGAAATGCCACTAGTTAAAGTGCTAGCAGAAATGGAATTATACGGAATATGGATAAATACTGAAAACTTAAAACAACAGTCATCTGAAATAAAAGAATTGTTGCATCAGTTAGAACATAAAATTTACGAATTATCTGGAACTGTATTTAATATTAATTCGCCACGACAGTTAGGAGAAGTATTATTCGAAAAATTAGCAATTGATCCAAATGCTAAGAAAACAAAGACTCAACAATATGCAACAGGCGAAGAAGAATTAATAAAGTACTTAGGCAAACATCCCATTATATCAAACATCTTAGAATATCGAACATTACAAAAACTTTTAAACACATACATTGATGCACTTCCAAATTTAGTACACCCAAAAACAAAAAAAATTCATACTTCATATAGTCAGGTAACAACATCAACAGGGCGTTTAAGTAGCTTAAATCCAAATATGCAAAACATTCCTATTCGCGAAGAACGTGGAAGAGAAATAAGAAAAGCATTTGTTCCTACTGAACCATACCAATACATTTTATCTGCCGATTATTCGCAAATTGAACTAAGAATAATGGCACATCTGAGCGAAGACGAAAATATGATTAACGATTTTTTGAACAATAAAGATATACATACAGCCACGGCAGCAAGAATATTTAATGTAAAACCTGAAGATGTTACCCGAGAAATGCGTTCTAAGGCAAAAGTTGCTAATTTTGGAATTATATATGGCATTTCGGTATTTGGATTGGCACAACGTTTAAACATAAGTCGTACAGAAGCAAAGCAACTTATTGACCAGTATTTCGAAAAATACCCAAAAGTTCAATCGTTTATGCAAAAACAGATAGCTTTTGCAAGAGAAAAAGGCTATGTAGAAACTATATTAAAACGCCGACGTTACTTGCCCGATATAAATTCCAGAAACTCAATTGTAAGAGGTTTTGCCGAGCGTAATGCAATAAATGCACCTATTCAAGGTTCTGCAGCCGACATTATAAAACTTGCTATGAATAATATTTTTGAGCAATTGAATCTTTATAAATTAAAAACTCGTATGTTACTACAAGTACACGATGAGTTAGTAATCGAAACCACTAACGACGAGATAGAGCAAGCTAAAACAATTATCAAAAATTCTATGGAAAATGTTTATAATTTGAAAGTACCATTAATTGTTGAAATTGGTTTTGGTAAAAATTGGTTCGAAGCACACTAAAACAATTTCATACCGTACCTAACTAGAATTATAATTATAGCATATCGTAACGATTTCCCAATAAACATAAAAATTAAAACTTTAAATGTATTTACTTTAAATATACCAAGAACTAATGCTAAAGCATCGCCTATTCCGGGCATCCACGAAAAAAAAGCTGCTAAACTGGAATATTTATCTACAAGGGCTTTTGCTTTTTCAATACGTTTTTCCGATATTTTCAAATATTTATTCAGCCACTCTGTTTTTCCAAGTTTACCAATAAAATAATTGGTCATTCCGCCTGCAGTGTTACCAACTGAGGCAACTAACCATAAAATAAACAAATTATATCCCAGAGCTGTAAAAACACCAACAATTGTATCAGAGC
>JBBIKO010000072.1:0-8086 GCA_037445415.1 Bacteroidota bacterium | reverse complement strand
ATTTATCCTGAAAATTTTGAAAAAGAAAAACCTAAAAAACGAAAAACTTCGTCAAAAACAACCAACAAAACAAAAAACAGTAAAAAAACAGAAAGCAAAGCAAAAGAAGCAAAACCCAAAAAATAAACTTTTAGGCTTCAACTACTTCTTTTATTTCAGGAACTATCTTTTTTATAGATTCCTCTACACCATTTTTTAAAGTCATGATGCTGTAAGGACAGCATCCACATGCTCCTTTTAGCTTAACTTTTACAACCAAATCGTCGGTTATTTCAATTAAATCAATATCACCACCATCGTCTTGCAAATAAGGACGAATTTGTTCTATAACTTCTTCTACTTTGCGGGTAATTTCTAATTTATCCATAATAATTTAATTTATTTATGTAAAATTTCAACTTTTTTTGTCGGTTCATATTTATTCCGTTCGTCTAAAGAAACAAGAAAATTTATACATAATTTATGAAAAGTTATTGATTCAGTGTTATGACTGTTAATTATAGGAATGCCTTTATCGCTTGATTCGCAAATAGATTGAACAATAGGGATTTGGCCTAAAAAAGGTATATTAAATTGTTGTGCAATCTTTTCTCCACCCCCTTTCCCAAATATAAAATATTTGTTTTGTGGTAATTCAGCAGGACTAAACCACGACATATTTTCTATTATGCCTAAAATTGGAACATTTATTTGTGGATTATTGAACATGTTAATTCCTTTAATAACATCGGCAGTAGCAACTTCCTGTGGGGTTGTAACTATAACTATTCCAGTTACGGCAATTGTCTGAACCAAAGTAAGATGAATATCGCCTGTCCCTGGTGGCAAATCAATGAGTAAAATATCGAGTTGTCCCCATTCGGTTTGTTCAATTAGTTGTTTTATGACACTTGTTGCCATTGCTCCACGCCAAATTAGAGCCTGTTGCTGTGGAACAAAAAATCCGATGCTTAAAACTTTAACACCATATTTTTGAATAGGTATAATGTGTTCTGCTTCATTTTCAATTTTTACTTCAGGTTTTGTATTTTCTAAGTCAAACATTTTTGGAATAGAAGGTCCATATAAATCTGCATCGAGCAAGCCAACTTTATAACCATTTGTAGCTAAAGCAACTGCCATATTTGCGGCAACAGTTGATTTTCCAACACCTCCTTTCCCAGAAGCTATTGCTACTATGTTTTTTACATCTTTTAATGTGTTAAAACTTTTTACTTTTGCTTCTGGAAATTGCATTTCTACGATTATCTCTTTTTCTTGATATTTGCTTTTTAATAATTCTTCTATATTTTTTTTAATTGTATTGGAAAAAGGTTCAACTGTCTTTTTAAATAATAGTTTTATTGTTATTTTATCATTGGTTTCAATAATATCTTGAATTATGTGTGCATCAACAATATTTTGCTTGTATTCTGGGTGTATTATTTTTTTTAGAATTTCTTTTAAATTCATAATACCTTTTTATTATTTTGCAAAGTTATAAAATTAGTTTAGACTAATTCTATATTTGGATCCCAAAAATATGCTAAAAAATTGACTATTTTGTCGTCTTTTACTAATATACCTTCTTTTTCGAGTAATTCTTTCATTTTAGTTGGAGTTGAGAAATGCATTTTACCTGTTAATAGACCATTTCTGTTAACTACACGATGAGCAGGAACTGGTGGAACTACATTATGTGAATTATTTAAAGCCCATCCTATCATACGTGCAGAACTTGCTGTTCCTAAAAATTTTGCTATTGCACCATAAGTAGTAACTTTGCCGTATGGAATCAAATAAACAATTTCATAAACACGTTCAAAAAAAGAAATATTTCTATAAATTGGGTCCGAAATATTGTTCTTTAATTTCTTCGAATGTTTCATCTGATAACTCTTTTAATTCTTTTTCTGGTTTTTCCCAACATATATAAGTTATTTTTTCTCCTTTTTCTATAAATTGTTGTTCGTAATAAGTAAGTATTTTTAATTCTTGCTTGTTGTAATTATTGTTGTGAATATCTTCGGAATGATATAATATATTAACATTATTTGTTTTTAATAGCGATAAAGTATAATGGTACAAAAATTTGCTATCGGTTTTTAAATGCAAGATGCCTTGTTGTTTTAGGATTCGTAAATATTTATTTTGAAAATACGATGATGTTAGCCGTTTTTTTGTCCATCGCTTTTTGGGTTGTGGGTCAGGAAATGTTAACCATATTTCATCTATTTCATTTTCACTAAAAATGTATTTTAGCAATTCGATTTTTGTTCTTAAAAATGCTACGTTATATAAGTTATTTTCCATAGCATATTTTGCTCCTAAGTAAATACGAGCTCCTTTAATATCAATACCAATAAAATTTTTAAGTGGAAAAAGTTTTCCTAAACTTACTGTATATTCTCCTTTCCCACAGCCCAATTCAAGTGTGATAGGGTAATTGTTTTTAAAATAATCTGTTTTCCAATTCCCTTTAAGTGAAAAATTAATTGTCGTAAAAGATTTTATGTCGGGTTGTAATACGTTTGAGAAGTTTGCCATTTCGGCAAAACGTATCAATTTATTTCTACTCATTTGCTAATTTAATTTTTCAATAGTAAGGCCAAAATCTTCTATGTTATCTATTGTTTCACTTCGCATTGCTTGTTCAAAAACAAAAGTGTATAGCCCTTTTTTTGGGAAGCGAACTTTGTTTTTAAATAAAAATTTATTGTAGTACAAATCGCCTAAGTTACTTTTTCCGTACCATTGTCCTTTTTCATCAGCAAGTAAAAAGTTAATTGTATCAATTAGTTCATTCTTATCTGGGTTAATAATACGGCTGAATACATATAAATTTCGGCGACTATAATTGCCGTTTATTCTGATTGTTACAAATATGTTGTAAGCACTAATAGTGTCGTCGGCATTAACTACGAATTTAAATAAATTTTTTCTATCCCATTTCTTATTATCAAGTATTTTATTTTCATAAAACAAAATATTGTTGTCAGAGCAAGCATTAGATAAGAAAAATAAGAAAATAAATAATATGTATATTTTTATTTTCAAAATTTTATTTAACTATTATTCCAGATTTATATATATATTGATTAATTTTATTGTTTCCTTCATCAAATTCAATCCATGTTCCTTCTTTTAAATCGTTATTATATGCACCTTCTATTTGTTTAGCACCAGATTCATAAAAACACGTCCACATTCCTTGCTTTTTCCCGTTTTTATATTGTCCTTCGCATGCTTTTGTTCCCGATTCGTAGTATTCTATCCAAAGTCCGTTTTTCATCCCTTTAAGATACGACCCTTCTGCAACTTTTTTTCCGCTGCTTTCGAAATATTCTACCCATTTACCTTCTTCAAGACCATCTTTAAAAGTACCACTCATTTTATCTTTTCCGTTATCGAAATAGTAATTTGCTTGTCCGTTTAATTTCCCATTAAGCCATGTTTCAACCGATTTTTTGTTTCCGTTTTCGTACCATTTTAATGCTTGTCCGTTTTTTTGTCCCATAAAATAATTTTCTTCGCTTTCTTTCTTGCCATTAGAGTAGTAACTTACACGTTTACCAGATAATTTTCCTTCTTTGAAAAATTCATCTACATGCAATTTTCCATCTTCGAAAAAGTATTGCCATTTGCCTTCTTTTTGTCCATTTGCATAAACTCCTTCCGATTTTTTTTGTTGATTATCGTACCATTCTGTAAAATTACCTTGTTTTATTCCTAACTTGTAAAATCCTTCTAATTTTTTTTGACCATTTTTATACCATTCTGTAATAGTTCCATTTTCTTTATCTTTAATGTAAAATATTTCTGACGCTTTTTGTCCGTTGTCATAATTTGTTCTATAGTATCCATCTTTCATTCCGTCTATATAATTACATTCAGTTTTTAATTGACCGTTTTCATACCATTCTTTGTATTCACCAACTTTTACACCTTTTTCCCAGTTTTCTACAAAAAGTACTTGACGATTTTGATACCAAGCCTGTATTAGTTTGTCTTTTTTACCATTTACATAATTGCCAACAAAGGCTTCGCGTCCATCTTCATACCACGATTTGCTTTCGCCGTGCAGTTTTCCCATAATATAATTTTCAATTGCTTTCATTTGACCATTTTCATACCACCATATCCATTGTCCATCTTTTTTTTCATTGCAAGTTGTTCCTTCGAGTTTGGGTTTTCCGTTAGGATGGTTTTCTTTTATTGTTTTATAAATTAAATCGGCTGTAGGATTTACATTTTTGTCCCATGTTTTCCATATACCAACAAGTCTGTCGTTTTCAAAATTTCCTTCTTGCTTTTTTTTCCCATTATCGTGATAATACGTTGCTAATCCATTTATTTTACCATTCTGACAGGTCCCTTCAAAAGAAATTACATCATTTTCGTGATATTCTATTTGTTTCCCTATTTTTTTTCCATCTTCGTATGATACTTCAACTTTTTTTTGTCCATTTTTATAGTACGATATATATTTTCCATTAAGTATTCCGTTTTTATAGTTTTCTTCTATATTTTTTTTACCGTTAGGGTAATATTCAACCCAAACATCTTCCTTTTTTCCTTTCTTTTTAAATCCTTCAAACTTTTTTTCGCCATTTTCATGCCAAGCAGTCCAAAGTCCTTCTGGAACCCCGTTTTCGTAAGTTTCTCTAAATTTTAATTGCCCGTTTTCGTACCACCAAAGCCATTCTCCGTCTTTATTGTCGTTTTTATAAAAAGCAATTTCTGCCATGTTATTGTTTGGATAATAATTTATAATTGTTTTGTATGTATCCTCTTTAGTTATATTGCCTTTTTCATCGTAAGTTATCCATTTCCCTTCTTTAAAACCATTTTTTATTTGTCCTTTAAGTTTAATAGTTCCGCTTTCATAAAATTCTATCCACTGGCCGTGCAAAGTGTCGTTTTTATAAGTTTTAATAGACTTCTTTTTGCTGAATGGGTAGTATTCTATTTCATCGCCATCTTTTTTATTGTCTTTATAATCAACAATAAGTTTGTAATTTCCATCTTCGTAATATTCGATATACTTGTCGTGAAGTTTGCTATTTTTCAAAGTTTTTTCGATTTTTATTATCCCTTTCGAATAATAGTCTGTTTGTGTTTGATAAAGAACCTCTTTACTTGTTTTCCCAAATTTGTCCCATTCTATCCATTTACCTACTCTTCGGTTATTCTTGTATTGGCCTTGTTCTTTAATTTGCCCATAAGGATAATAGAATGTTCCTAACCCGTTTAACATGCCATCTTTGTAATTACCTTCAAAAATCTTCATTTCATCTTCGTCGTATTCTCTCCAGATTTTATCTTTCATACCTTTTTTAAATGTCCCTTCGTACTTTTTTTTACCATTAGGCCAGCGACCAACACATTGACCTGTATATAATTCGCCCGATTGTTTTAAATAAAACAAATTTTGAGACCCTTCTTCTAACATGTCTAAAGAAACCTCTTGTGAATGAGCTAAGTATATACATAAAACAGCAGACAATAAAAATGCAATCCGTTTCATTTTAAATTATACTTATATGCACAAAAATAATTATACCTTTGGAAATTAAAATAAGATGTTAATAAATTTTACTATGTATTTTAAAGTATATTAAGAAATAAACAATTAAGAATAATAAATTATGTTAAGATGTTGAAATTAAACTGTGAGAAAATTATTATAATAAAGGATGCCTTTTTGAGTCAGCTTCTTTTTTTAGACAATATTTTGGAAAAAGATATAATTTTTTTTTTTTCGTTAACACCTTGAATAATACAAGCAAGAAAAACTTGCTTCAAAGAAAATTATCTTTTTTTACCATTTCAAAATGTCAATTATTAAATATCAGTAAGTTTCTGACTTCGTCGCAGGAATTGATTATTTATCTGACAAACAAATACATATAAATCGTGTTACTGTTATAAATGCATTTGAAAATGAATATTATAAAATTACTTATTGAATAATAGTACAGTACGAATTTTTTACAAAAACTGACGTAGTCGGGAGCACAGTGTATTATTTCAAAATCTTATTTCCCATATTTTAAAACTTTTTTATTCATTATTTTCTATACCCAAAGATGTTCAAATTAAATTTTAATGGACCACTAATTACTTCCTTCTTCGATGCTTTCGTAAATTACATCAAGAATTTTATTTCTTACATTCAGTGTGTTAATTTTTTTATTTTCGGCAGTTGGGTGAACTCTGTTTGATAAGAAAATAATAATTAATTGGTGTTTTGGGTCAATCCACATACATGTTCCTGTAAAACCTTGGTGTCCATAAGTTAGCAGCGATGCTTTCCTCGAAACAGGTGAATCTTTATCGGGATTGGGTTCTGGTTTGTCGAAACCTAACCCTCTGCGATTTTGCGGGCAATTATAGCATTGTGTAAAATATTTTATTGTAGCCGGTTTTAAATATCTCATTCCTCCAAACTCTCCTTCCCATAGGAGCATTTGCCCTATTTTAGCTAAATCGTTGGCATTTGAAAAGAGCCCTGCATGTCCTTTAACACCACCAAACAACGATGCTCCTGGGTCGTGAACATAACCCCATATAAGTTGTTTGCGAAATTCCTTATCAAATTCTGTGGGTGCTATTCGCAAAATTGGGAATTTGTTTAAAGGTTTAAATGTTGTTGTAATACATCCAAGTGGCTTATAAAACAGCGAATGACAAAGTTTATCAAAATTTTGCATAGATAGTTTTTCAATTATTTCATTTATTAAAAAGAAACCAAGATCGCTATAAACATATTTCTTCGATGGTGAAAGTTTTGAGTTTAATATCCGTTTGTAAACAGAATCTTTAATGTCTTTAAACACATAAAGATTTTTCGCAACTTCATAGGGAAATTGTTCTGAATATTGGTTTGAAAAATATAAATGATGTTTTGCTGTATCGTTTATCATATCTTTATAAAATGGGATCCATGCTTGTAAACGAGCCTGATGTGCAAGTATATCGCCTATGCTTAATTTGGCTTTATCAGTGTTATTTGCAAATGGCAAATAATCGGCAAGAGTTTTATGAATATCTAGCTTTTCATTCTCGAATAAATACATGGAAGCTAATGTGGTAGAAGCAATTTTTGTAATTGAAGCAACGTCGAAAATTGTTTGTTCGTCAACTTTGTATATGCTATCGTAAAATAATTTACCAAAGCTTCGATGGTAAAATACTTTACCATTTTTTGCAGCAAGAACCTGACTACCAGGAAATGCTTGATATGTAATTGCATTTATGATAATACTGTCAATCTTTTGCAGATATTTTGATGATATATTTAATTCTTCTGGTATAGTATATTTTAATCGAATATTGTTGTTTAATGTAATACCAGATTGATAAGTATATTTTGAATTTAATTTAATTGGCAATTTCCCAAGCGCCAGACATCCTCCAAAAATTACTTGTGCTGATATATGCTGGGTATAATAATTCGACTCGTATGAAAGAACTAAAACATCAAGATTTTTGATTTCTGGTATTATTTTAATGCTATAAGGACTAGCAAATACATTTAAAATAACACTTGACGGTAAATTTTCAAGCTCTTTGATAAAATTTAAACTTTCTTTAGAAAAATTGAAAGTTCTGTATGAATAACGATTTGTTTGATGCAATGATGTTATTATAACGTTGTAATGTTTTAATGTATCTAATAATTTTGTAGTGTTTGTTTTTTCAGAGAAATGAAAAGTATCTATTGGGGCATATAGCGAAAGAGTATTATAAAAAGTATTGCTGATATTAGGGTTAAATATTAATGTTGCTATTTTTAAAGTATCTAATCGTATTAAAGGAAGTAGCTTTTTTTCGTTTTTTAGTATTGTAATAGATTGTTCTGTTATTTTGCGTAATAAAACGATGTCTTCTGGTTTGTTTAAATCTTGGTAAATATTAGTAGTATCAATATATGTGCAATTATGTAAATTTGCCCAATATTTTAGTTTTAAAATTCTGCGAACACGTTCATCTATTTCTTCTGGGCAAATAATACTATCGTAAACAGCTTCTTTAATGTATTGTATTGCCCAGGGAATTTCTTCTGGATAAAGTAATACATCGTTGCCGGCAAGCAATGCTTTAA
>JBBIKO010000071.1:5321-8158 GCA_037445415.1 Bacteroidota bacterium | reverse complement strand
TATCATACATTTAACGACTGGTTATTAGCAATAGCTGCTTATAACTGCGGTCCTACTACATTAAAAAACGCTATTATACGCAGTGGAGAAAAATATTCGTTTTGGGAAATAAGCCCTTATTTATCTATCGAAACACAAAATTACGTTCCAGCATTTATAGCTACATATTATTTATTTAGTTTTGCAATAGATTACGATTTAACTGCCCCTAAAGCAATGTACTTACATCAAGTTGACACTATTATGGTAGATAAACCACTTTATTTGTCCGATTTATCTTTAAAACTTGGTATTGATATTAATTTATTACGCTTTCTTAATCCCCAGTATAAAAAAGATTATATTCCATTTAATCGAGAGCCACTACCACTTGTATTGCCATCAAACAAAATCCCTGAGTTTATTAAAAATAGCTCTAATTTTTACAATTTTTCTTTTCCACAATCTGAAAAAACACTTAAAAACAAACCTATTCAATATATAGTAAAGAAAGGAGATTATTTAACTAAACTTGCTGTTGAATTTCGCTGTTCTCCTGAAGATATCATACAATGGAACAACCTTAAATCTAACAATCTATCTACTGGAACCGTATTAACTATTTGGACAGTAGATGACAACATCCCAATTACTAATATACAAAACTA
This sequence comes from Bacteroidota bacterium, assembly GCA_037445415.1. GTDB lineage: Bacteria > Bacteroidota > Bacteroidia > Bacteroidales > GWA2-32-17 > Ch61. The sequence continues at coordinate 7,511 of JBBIKO010000071.1, read as the reverse complement.
GCTAATTTAATTAAATAAAAAATAAATTTAATTGGAGAAGTGATTTTTATTTCTTTTCTATTTTCTTTATAAATTCTTCTGGTATAACATTAAGCGAATTTGTATTACCAAAAAGTTCTGCAGATTTCTTATTATAAGCGTAAGCAGCTTCTTCTGGCGTATCATAAGCTCCTAGAGAAATCCCTTTTCTATTTACATAGATGTATGCATAATACTTTTTACCCTGTTTAATTACCCCACGATAACCAGTTGTGTTCTTAATTTTTTTTGTGTTTCTTACAAGATAAGAAAAAGTACTCCACTCTAAATTACTTAAACGACAATCGTGAGGAATTCCATTCTTAAATCTAACAAACCAACGTGTTTTAACATCGGGTTTTGGGATATAACGTTCTGCAATCATTTTGTGCAAATAAATAGTTTCATTTGCATATTTCATATCTTTTTCTTCTGGCTTCCAATTTTTCTGAAAAAACACATAACCATTTGAATGCTCTCTTAAATTTTCGTAAAAATTAATTTGTTTTAAATATTCATCATTGTACAAATCATTAAAAACAAATTCATCGAGCAAAGCTTTCTTATCGCTGTTTTTTAGCGTAATTTTCACAAACATTGCTATTTTGTTTTTAGGTTAATAAATTATATAACAAATTTATATTATATTTTTGTTAATTACAATAATATTTTTTAACAATTTTATTTTTTTTAACATTTTTATTCACTTTTTATCTTTTGAAATGAATATAACTTTGCGAAAAAAATGTTAACAAAAAATGATTGGCAAAATCGTACAAGATTACTAATTGGCAATGAAGGCTTATTAAAATTGAAAAATGCTCATGTTTTAGTTGCTGGATTAGGCGGTGTTGGTTCATTTGCTTGTGAAGTTCTTGCAAGAGCAGGAATTGGAACACTTACAATTGTCGATTCCGATATTTTCATGCCTTCCAACAGAAACCGACAAATAGCAGCATTTATAAGTACTGAAAACAAAATTAAAACTGATGTTATCGAACAAAGATTATTAGATATTAATCCTGAAATAAAAATAATAAAAAAAACCTTATATTTAAAAGATGGTAATATTCCTCAAATTCTTAAAGAAGCTAAATATACGTATGTTTTAGATGCAATAGATACTTTGTCGCCAAAAGTTTTTCTAATTTATAATTCCATTTTACTAAATTTTAAAATAATAAGCTCTATGGGTAGTGCAGGAAAATTTGATCCTGCTTTAATCAAAATAACCGATATTTCAGAATCTTATGAATGTCGTTTAGCATACATAGTAAGAAAAAAATTACACCGTTTAGGAATATTTTCTGGTTGTAAAGTAGTTTTTTCGACCGAAAAAGTACCGAAAGATAAAATTTTAGAAATTGAAAATGTACCAAACAAAAAATCGGTTATTGGAACAATTTCGTACATACCACCTATATTTGGTGCTTTTGCTGCAAGCGAAATTATTCGTTATATTTTGAAATAAAATAAATATATTGTATTTTAGCTTTTAATATATACATCGTTGCTTTATGAAAAATTTCGATATAAAATATTTTAAAAGAAAAATAATAAAATCGTTTTGGCGCTTCCCTCTTGTTGTGATGTTCATATTAATTGCAACAATTTCTGCTATTGTTGATAATTTTTATATTGGTACAAACAATTTATGGACTCATTTATTTCTTACTTCAACTTTAGCAATACCGCTATTTATTTCTATAAACCTATATCTTGAACGTGTTGAAACAAGTCGCTGGTTTAATATTATTATTAATTCAATAGGTTTTATAATTTTAGTTTTATTTTTCATTAACTTGCCTTACAAATACATATATGATAAGCATTACATTCGTTCATTTATTTTGTTCTTAGCTTTTATTATTTCAATGTTTTATTTGCCTTTTATTGGTTTTCATCAGCAAATGCCATTTTGGTTCTATAATTATAACTTTATAAAACGCATTGGAAAATCATTATTATATTCTTCTGCTTTTTTTGTAGGAATACTTTTTGCATTGTTTATAATATGGCATTTATTCGAAATTGATATCAATAAGTTTATTTCGCCTTTATTTACCTTTTTTTATATTTTATTTTTTCCATGGATGGTATTAGCAGGTCTTTCGCCAAATTTTACTTATCATGCCAATAAAACATATTATCCTTCACATTTAAACCCAATTG
>JBBIKO010000071.1:0-5279 GCA_037445415.1 Bacteroidota bacterium | reverse complement strand
AAAATAATAATTACAGGAATTTGGCCTTCGGGATGGACTGTCGGTATTATTATAGGATATACTTTTGGCTTAATTCTAATAATAATTCTTACATATCCTATTTTATTTAATCCTGAAAATAAAATCTTGTACAAGCTTATTTTTCTTCATTTTTTTGCAAGCTTTTTATTTTTTGTTATATACTTTATTGCTATTTTCAAAAGAATTGAAAGCAACGGTTTAACAGAAAACAGAATATTTATAGTGTTATACGGAATATGGTATTTGTTTGTAATAATATATTTTTTAATTTATAAAATAAAAGATTTGCGAGTTATTCCATTTTCCTTGTTGGTAATATTATTTTTGTCGGTTAGTGGACCATGGAATGTATTTCGAATTGCTAAAAAAAACCAATTTAATCGTCTTATTAAAATCGCACAATTTGAAAATATATACGTAAATGGAAAAATTCAAGCAAAAAACACAATAGTTAAGCAAAGTACTGAAACAGAAATAAGTAATATTGTTCATTACTTGGTTACAACACATGGACATAAATCAATTATAAATTTATTTCCAATAAATGTAGATTCTTTGTTTAACGACGAAATAAATATTCATTCAAACTTGGAAAAAACGTTAAATTCAGCTGGGCTTGACTATAATCTTTATAACAATAATGAAGATGATTATCAATATAAGGTTTTCAAAACTGAAAATAATGAATTTATTTTTCCAATCGAAGATGCTCGCTATTTTTGCATATTAGAATTACATTCTGATACTAACTCAGAAGAAAAAATTAGTTATCTCCCTACCGATAGCCTTTATTTTAACTTAAGCTTAAATCCTAAAATGGGCTTTATAAAAATTTTTGTTAATAATATTGAAGATGCCATTCTGTGGCTTGGACCATATTACAGCTATCTAAACAACTTGCAAAAAACAAACACCAATCTTAACAATATTTATGTAGATCAAAACAATTTTAAAGCTATTGCTAAAGGGAAATTTTTCGATTATACCTTTTATTTTAAAGATATAGAATTCATTTTAAGTAGTAAATACAAATATCCAAGGCCCACATCAGTTAAGGGTTATGTATTTATTGGTCCTATTCTAAAAAAACATGAAGGCTCTAATAAATCAATATAATGACTCATTACGACAAATTTTTTTATGAGAATAATTCTAGTTTTACTTATTTCTTTTCTTTTATCTTGTAAAAAACAATCCATAAATAATCCACCAGAAATTAACATTCTTTTACCACACGAGTTAAGCAATTATGTCGCTCTCGATACAATTTTTGTTAGTTTACATATTCGCGACAACGATTCGAAAAATATAAATGTTTCTATTTTTGTAGAAAACAAAGATTTTACCCCGGCATTGAATAATTCGTTGCTTTTCACATTCAATAAAAATGAAATTCAAATAGACATACCTTTTGCATTGACAGACAGATATGCAACTTCCGATGAATACTATCTAACCGTTACTGCTTATGATGGTTATTCTAAAAGTCAAGCTAGAAAAAAAATCTATATTAACGCTATTCCTATAAAGTTTAAAGGAATATTGGCTGGCGTAAAAAATAATTCATTTGTTGATATTTATGTTAGCGATACAAACTACATTTTTCAAAAAATTTATTCATTTAATAACCTATTAACAGGATTTTATGAATACCGCAATTCTCTTTTCATTGGCATTCATGTTAATGGAACTGCTTACATTTATAAATATCCTGAATGGTTGCTTTTAAAAGAAATAACAGGATTAAAAAATATTGGCTCACCCTTTAAAATTAATTGGCTGTATCATAAACCATATATATATTTGACTAACGCAAATGGAAGCATAATTGGTATTGATAAAGATGGTGAAGTTAGAAAATGTATTACTACTAATTTTAGTCCTTATAAAATAAACTACTCCAATAGTGAGTGGACTGTTTTAAGCGAAATTTATCCGCACCATTTAAGTTACATAGAAGTACCTTTACAACAAAAAATATATTTAAAACAGGGCTATTTGGTTGATATAGCATATATGGACAATAATAAATGGTTAGTTGTTGAACAAAAAAACAATCAGATAATACTACACGAATATAAATCATTATTCAACATTCTGAATCTATTAAACCAAAATATTTATGGTATATATTGTGGTAGCTTGGTTTTAAATAATCAAATACTTTTGTTTATAAACAATCATATATTTGAATTAAACAAAACTTATGGAACATTGACTCCTTTATACCAATACAGTAATATAATTTCGCAGATAAAATACGAAAAAATCAATAATTTTATTACAGGAATTAACAATAATACTTTATACTTTTTTAATAATAATTCTTTAAATCATAACCTCTCTGTTAACCTTCCAGACAGTATTGTTTTTTACGATTTTATTTACGAGTAATAATTTGAGACCTTTGTACGATAAATTGTTAGCAAGTTTTGAATAAATAATTGTTAATCAGCAAATTGCTTATTATTTTGTATTATAAAACCTCTGTATTAATAAAGCCTCTACTTTTTCAAGTGATGTTGTTAATAGGGATTTGGTATAATTTATCGGGTGTTCAGACAGAAGGTTATGTAAAAGATTCATTATCTGCAATTAGCTTCTACGGCTTATCTTTAGAAGATTGACAAGTTCATAGTGCTTTAAGTCGTTTTAGATATTTGATGACAAATTCAGGTGCAAGTGATATATTTTAATAAATGCTATCAATTACGAATTAGAGCGTATTCATTTTAACAAAGAAAAAAGTTTTCGTGTTGATGCAAGTTAAACAGAAACGAGTTATAGACCTTAAAGGTAAAACGACATATGTTATAACCGAAAATAGTAAAGAGGATGAAGTTAGTAAAAGTAAAAAATCAGAAGCAATCTGTACATTTATAGAAAAGTCGCAAAAATTTTATTAATAAAATGCAAGAAATTTTTTACAAAGTTCTAATCATGAAATTCATCCAATAAACTTTGTTATCCTTATACACAAAACGAGCGGATATCAAAAAACTAAAATTTTATCAACATCAAAGCAAAGTTATTATTGTTTTATATATGTCATTTTTGTAAAATAGTATTTTTTATAATTCTACCTTCTAAATCTAAAATCTTTAATACATAATGTCCTTTTTCTAAATTATTTAAATTATTAATTTTAATTTGTTGTTCATTTTTAATATATGTTTCAAACAATATTTTTCCAACAATATCGGTTAATTGTATCTTTCCGCTAAATGAAGAAAAATTTTCTATATTTAATTCATTTGTAAAAGGATTTGGATAAATATTTATGTTTGAATTTGAATTTTCATATAAATTTCCTGGATTCATCACTTTAATGTAATTGATTATTGATAATGTATCGTTGAGTAAAGGTGGATTCATTGCAATTAATCGCACAGTATATGTGCCTGCTTGAGTGTATTGGTGCCATGGATTTATTTGTGTAGAAGTTCCACCATCGCCAAAATCCCAAAAATAACTAGTAGCGTTTTGGCTTTGATTAACAAATAAAGCGTATGCATGTATCTTGTAAGGCGTAAAAGCTAGCAACAGGCAAATTAGTAGAACTAACTAAAAAGCCATCGGAAACTACTGGGTCAGAAGATAGGCCTGCAAAATTTATAGCTTTTACACTAAAGTAATAAATTTGACCATAATTCAAATTCAAATTAGTTAAAGTAACATTAGTATTTAATCCTGCAGAAGTCCACGAAACTATGTTTTGCGATCCTGGACTTGTTCCAAGGGCATATAAATACTCTGCTATTCCCGAATTGTTATCCGTAGCAAAAGACCAATTAGCCGAAACTGCATGAGTATCATAAATTGTATCAATATCGTTTGTTGTACCATCATTTACAATTGAAAGAATTGGCTTACTGAAATCTATATTTACATTTTGAGAAAATAATGGTGATAAATTATGTGCTTTATCAGTAACTATCGAAGTAATTTTTGCTGCAGGTAGTGAAGGACTTGTATTTTCGTACAAAATATGTGCTGTTGGGGTATTTGTTGTAATTGTGAGTTGTGGATAACGTGTCCTATATACTCTTAGGCTATTTAAGCTAAGCTTACTATTACCACTTCTGAATGAAATATACTTTCCAGTTGAAAATGGTGTATTGTCTTTCCATTCGCCAACCAATTTATTGTTTAAATAAACAAAAGTTTCTCCTGTAATTCTATCGAACACAACTTTTACATTGTACCAAACATCTGCCTGTATATTACAAGGTAAAACTTTTTCTTGCTCAAATACATCGTTGTAAACTTTATAAAATTCTAGTGTTTGTTGTTCAATTCTAAACCAGACGAAATAAGAATTTCCTCTATTTGTTAACGATGCGCTATCAGACATAAAATGAAATCCACCTCTTCTATTGTTTCCACTACCTTCTATTTTCAAATCAAATTCGTATAGATATCTATTACTTAAATCTTGTTTAAGATAAGCCCATATATTTGTGTTGGTTAGTGTTTCGTTAGTTTGTTCTAAAATATTATTGCTAATATTCCAAGTTCCTGTTTGTGGAGTCCAGGCTACATCTAAACTAACGTCAAAATCATCGTAAAAGAACCCAGCCTGAGCATTGGCAGTCCATTTATTCCCACTATAATTAGCAACTTGAAAAAATCTGCGAGATATTCCGCTTCCGTTTACATTATCAGTATCAGAAAACATTACATTAAAATCAGATGATTGCCATCCCATTGAAGGAACCTGGGTTGTAGGTGCAGTCCAATCTATGTAAATATTTTTTGCTACAACCGAAGACCAATTCTCTGCAGTATCTTTTACAATAGTATTTATTCTACATGCATCTTGCGAGGGATTTGGACTCTCATATCTTACATGTTTATTGTTTTGATTCCCAACAGTAACGAGTTCTCTATTATCTCTTAATATACGAACTTTGAAGTCGTCATATATTCCAATACATCCTCCTGTTCTAAAAGAAATATGTTCCCCTGATGTTAATGGACTTGAATCTGTGTATGAGCAGACGAAAGTATCGTTTACATATACTTTAATTTGCCCGTTAGATGGATTATATATAACTTTAAAGTCGTACCAAATGTTTGGATCAAGAACATAAGTGCCTTGTGCAAGTATTCCACTAATAGAATTGTTTGTGCTTTTATAAATTTCGACATTATCTCCATCGGCACGAAAATAAACCATGTATGCGTTTCCTCTGTAATTTAATGATGCATCGGAACAAAAGAAAAAGAAACCAAATCGACGGTTTGTTCCACTTCCT
>JBBIKO010000070.1:0-8275 GCA_037445415.1 Bacteroidota bacterium | reverse complement strand
TACACCGTCTTTTGTTACTTGGGGTGCACCGTATTTTTTTTCTAGTAAAACATTTCTACCTCTTGGTCCTAATGTTATTTTTACTGCATTTGCTAATTTGTCAATGCCTTTTTTTAAGGATTCTCTGCTTTCTGAACCGTAAATAATTTCTTTTGCTGCCATATCTTATTAAGTTTAAAGTAATTCTTCTATAATTGCTAAAACGTCTGATTGACGCATAATAAGGTATTTTTCATTGTTTATGTTTACTTCTGTGCCAGCATACTTGCCGTATAAAACAGTATCACCAACCTTAAGTTTCATTTCTTCGTCTTTTGTTCCATTACCAACAGCAACTACTTTACCTTTTTGTGGTTTTTCTTGTGCTGTATCCGGTATGTAAATACCACTTGCTGTTTTAGTTTCAGCTGACATAGGTTCAATAATAACTCTATCGGCTAAAGGTTTTAATTTTATGTTCATAACTCTTAAATTTTTGTTTGACGCTTCAGTTGATTACTAATATTATGCCAAATAAAAATAAATGATTTTAAAGACAATTTAGCAGAAATAATGTCAGATTATTGCAAAAAATGTCAGTATAAAACAAAAATTATAGATTTTTTAAGGCGTAAAATTTAATGTTAATTTTTTTAGAATATTAGTTAATTGGGTTTAGTGTTTGGTAAAATAGGCATATCTGTTTTTCCTGGCATGTTTATTATTTTATCTTCAATCTTAGATTTTGATGGGTCTGCTGTTTCTCTTGGTATGCTCATGCTTGCAATAATTGAAAGGACAAATAAAGAAATAGCTAAAGTCCAAGTGGCTTTTTCGAGGAAATCGGCTGTACGACGAACTCCCATTATTTGACTTGAACCAGCAAAATTGGCAGCTAAACCACCACCTTTTGAATTTTGAACTAATACTATTAGAACAATCAGTACACTAATAATGAAAATCAAAATAATTACAATATTGTACAGCATAATAATTTAGTTTTTGTTTATTTTTTCTTTTATTTCCTGAATTAAACTTGCAAAGTAAATACTTTTTTCTGGATATTTCAAATATAATTTTTCGTAAATTTTTAATGCTTTTTCGTAATAACCTTGTTTGTAGTATAACTGAGCTAAATTTTCTGATATTATTTCTAATTCTTCTGATTGAATTAAATTTTTGGTTAAATTAGTATTGTTTTCGTTTTCAGTTGGTTTTATTCTCTCTAAAGTATTAGCATTAGAAAGAAATTTATCTATTATGTCGGCTTCATTTGTTATTTGTGTGTTACCTGATGAAATGTTTTGATTATTTGATAAATGTTGTAACCATTCGTCGAATGTTAATTTTTTATCTTCTTTTTTTATAGTTTCATTAATTAGTTCCATTTTTGCATAAGCCAATTCTTCTGAAATTTCGGCTTTTTTTTCTTGTTTTAATGATGTTGATGATTTTATTTGTTCTATTTTGTTTAAAATTTCATCAGCTATCGATGTTTTTTGGGTATTATTTAAAGTTTTGTCAACTGTATTATCTATAGGTTGAACTTCTATTTTATTTATTTCCGAAAGGTTGTTTTCTATAATTTGATTATTACTTTCTGATATTGTTTCGTTGATAGACATAAAGTTTGTAGAGTTATTAATAGTAGAAGAATTGATTGTATTTATATAATTGTATAGTACTTTACGATTGTGAAAAAATATTGAATTCTCTTCGAGCATAGTTTGAAATCGATCATCGTTTAAAATATGAAGATTTTTTAAATATAACAAACGTGCTGCTTGAAAGTATGGATAACGTTGTATTACTTCTTGAATTTCGTTTAATGTATAAGAGTTTAAAAAATTGTTGTTAGTTAAATATTTATAAAAATCAGAAATATTCATAGTTTACCAATTTACTAACGATGCATTAAAAACGTCTTGTGTTAGTTTATCTACTATTTCTCTAACAAGTTCGTCTTCTATTGATTGAAAAGGTTTTGAGCTTTCATAATCTGCAAATTGAGTAAATATTTTTTCGAAATTTTGTGCAGAATTTTTAGTGTTTGTAAATTTTACTCTAACTGATATTGTTAAACGGTTTAAAGCAGCTGTTTCGTTGCCTTGAATAGTTTGTGGAGAAATATTATAGTTAATTATTTCTCCTTCGTATAAAAGGTCCCCATTTTTTTGAGTTAGTTTTAATTTAGTTTGTTGATTTATACGATCTTTTAAAGATTCAGTAAAAATGTTGCTTAACGAAGGATTTACAATTGGAGCATTATTTTGAAAAAAAGCTACTGTAAATGTATTTACATCGGCAGAATACGAAGCCCCGCTAAAAGTGTAGTTAATTTTACAACTTGCAAAAATCAGGCATGTTATTATTGAAATTCCGTATATTTTCATGAAAGTTGATACTCTTTAATTTTTCTATACAAGGTACGTTCACTGATTCCCAATTCGGCAGCAGCTAATTTTCTTTTGCCGTTATTTTTTTCTAATGCTTTTATTATTAGTTCTTTTTCTTTTTCTTGAAGAGAAAGTGTTTCAAATTCTAATATTTCTGTATCCTGGATGTTGTCTTCGAATGTATAATTACTTTTATTTATAAGATTAACGTTTTCTTTAATTGGTGTAGTTAAAGTGTTTTGAGTAATTCTTAAATTTTTTTCGTTCATAATGTCCTGAACTTGTTGTTTTAGCTCAGATATATCTTTTCGCATATCAAAGAGAATCTGAAATAAAATTTCACGTTCGGTATTAAATGTTTTTTGGTCAACGTAATCTTGCGACGAAACAAGAGCTGGAAGTTTAGTAGAAAATGCTTCGGGTAAGTATCGTTTTAAAATTTCGGCGTTAATTTCTCTTTCTGTTTCAATTATAGAAATTTGTTCTACAATGTTTTTCAGCTGCCTTACGTTACCTGGCCACGAGTAGTCGAAAAGCACTTGCTGGGCGTCGGAAGAAAATCTTATGGGTGGCATACGGTATTTTTCAGAAAAATCGCTGGCAAATTTTCTTGCTAGTAGCAATATATCTTCTCCACGTTGTCGGAGGGGAGAAATATGAATAGGAATAGTGCTTAATCGGTAAAATAAATCTTCGCGGAAACGTCCTGTATGTATTGCTTTTTGCGTATCTACATTTGTAGCAGCCACAACGCGTACATTTGTTTTTTGTGGGATACTACTACCTACTTTTAAAAACTCGCCGGTTTCTAAAACTCTTAAAAGTCGTGCTTGTGTTGAAAGTGGCATTTCAGCAACTTCGTCTAAAAAAATTGTTCCCTTATCAGCTACTTCAAAATATCCTTTTCGTTTGTCGGTTGCCCCAGTGAAAGAACCTTTTTCGTGTCCAAACAATTCGGAATCAATTGTTCCTTCGGGTATAGCTCCACAATTTACGGCTATGTATGTATTGTGTTTTCTTTGGCTGAATAGATGTATAATTTGAGGAAAAACTTCTTTACCGGTTCCACTTTCTCCAGTAATTAAAACACTTAGCTCTGTTGATGCGACTTGAATTGCTATTTCTATTGCTCGGTTTAATCCTGCTGAATTTCCAATTATGCCAAAACGATTTTTTATTGTTTGAATGTTCATATTGTTTTATGAATTAACTGACAAAATTACAAAAAAATGGACAAAAAAGCATAAAATAAGTGTTAGGTAAATTAACCTAACACTAAAAAAAATTTTTATTATTCATTATTTATTCTAATGAACCAATTTCTTTTTCTACCTCGTATAATATTTCGCAGCTCTTTATAAGTTCTTTCATTTTATTATGATCGGGATATAAAGGGCGGTCTTCATCAAGGTAATCAACATATTTACGTATTACTTTACGGGCTACATTAGTACCATGACCGAATTTATATTTTTGTTCGTCGTATTTTTCCCTTAAATCGAGTGCTTGTGCAGCTGCCATAAATTCAATTCCAAGAACACCATAAGCATTATCGAGTATTTGCCAGTTTTTAAGTGCAGTGTTCATTCCCATAGAAACAAAATCTTCTTGGTCGGCAGCAGCAGGTATTGATTGGATTGATGCTGGTGTAGATAATATACGTTGTTCTACAATTTGCATATCGGCAGTATATTGACTTAACATTAAACCTGAAAACATTCCTGGGTTATGAGTTAAGAAAGGTGGAAGTCCAATGCTTAATGCTGGATTATTTAAGCGATTCATGCGGCGTTCGGAAAGAACAGAAACCATTGTAATGGCTGCTCCAACCATATCCATTGGAAGAGATACAGGTGTCCCTTGAAAGTTTGCTCCGGATAATTGCAAGTTTTCTTCTGGGAAGAAAATAGGATTGTCGCCAACTCCATTTAGCTCAATTTCTACTTGTTGACGAGCCCAAGCAACTGCATCGTGTACTGCACCTATTACTTGTGGGGTGGAACGCATACTATAAGCATCTTGTACTTTAACTTTTAAACGTTTTTCCATTAAATCGCCATTAGCTGCAACTTTGCGAATGGCTGCTGCGCTTCTTATTGCTCCTTTAAATCCACGAACTTCATGTATTTTATGATTATATGGACCAAAATTAGCTTTTAGTGCTTCTAACGTCATTGCACATGCAATTTCTGCTTGTTTCAACCAATTATTTGTGTCGTATAAAAGTAAGGCACTCATAGCAGTCAGAACATTTGACCCATTTATTGCAGCTAAACCATCTCTTGCATGTAACCCTGGGATAGGTATTCCAGCTTTTTCCATTGCAATTTTTCCCGGAAGTAATTCGCCATTATAATATGCATGTCCTTCACCTAAAAGTAAAAGTGCAATTTGAGACATAGGTGATAAATCGCCACAAGCACCGACCGATCCTTTTTGACATACGTAAGGAGTAACTCCTTTATTAAGCATATCAACAAGTGTTTGTGTTATTTCTAAACGACAGCCTGAATTGCCATGTGCATGTACATTTATTCTGCCTAATATTGCACCACGTACCCATTCGATAGGCATTGTATCGCCAATGCCGGCAGCATGATTGTAAATAAGAAATTTCTGAAAATCTTTAATTTGTTCGTCACTTAATACAATTTCTGAAAATTCGCCAATACCTGTATTTACTCCATACATAATTTCGCGTGCTTCAATTTTTTTCTCAAGCATAGCACGACATTTTTTTATTCTTTCTATTGCATCATGATGTAACTCAATTTTCTCGCCATAACGGGCTACTTTTACTACATCTTCAATAGTTAACCCTTTACCAGATATTATGATAGCCATAATTAAAATTTATTAGTTTTTCGTAACGAAGTTAGTAATTAAATTTTTTATTGTAGAATTATTTTTTTCATTTATTTGAAGTAAACATGAAAAATTATTTGACGAAATGTAAAATATACATGATTAAAACACAGTAAAAATACTTAAAAATATGTAACTATAGTTGAAAGTTTGCGTAAAAAAAATTAAATTTGTAAAAAAAGAATATTAATGAAAAAGCTATTAATAATAATTTTGCAATTAATCTATATTTTATCTGTGTATAGTGCTGATTTTTATGCATTCCAATCAGGTAATTATACAGATGTTTCTATATGGAGAATTGGTTCTTGTAGTGGAACTCTTGCTGGAACAACTCCAACTGCAACCGATAATATTTATATTTGTAGTGGTGTAACAGTGAATGTATCGAGTAATATTACGTGTGCTAATCTTAACGTTTGGGGCACATTTGAAGTATCAGGAAATAGAACAATAAATATTACAAGCAATTTAAATTTATATAATGGCTCATTACTTAGTGGAAATAATAATAATGCAACTATAAATGTATCAGGAAATTTATATTTTTATGATGGTGCAACAATAAATGGTAGCCAACCATTTAACTTACGAATAACAGGTTCAATGTATAATATTAGTGATGGTGGAGCATTACAAGCAATTATTGGAAGAGTTGATATTTGGATAGAAGATATGTCATATATTGACGGTGATTTTATTTTTACAATTACAGGTGTAGGGACTAAACGTTTTAATGGAGGCATAACAATAAATCCAACAGGTGTTTTTGATAATACAGTTGGTGAAGACCCTTATATAAATGGCAATATAGTAAATAATGGGAACTGGATAGGTTGTACTGGTGGCAATTGTGTTTATTTTTTAGGTAGTATAGCTGGCAGAACCATTAATATTTTAGGTTCTAATCCAATAACTTTGTCAACAATTAGAATACCACAAGCAAGTGCAGTTGTTAATAATTATAATACAGTTATTTTAGATAGACTTGCCAATGATGTTTCATTAATTAGAGAAAATGGTAGGTTTAATAATTATGGTGCATTATATTTAGGGCGTGGTGCTGATATAGCTATTGAATCTACTGTTACATTTAATGCAAGTTTTGTTGGTAATACAGTATATTATTATAAAAATGGAAATCAGCAAATACGAATTCCAAATGGTGGTAATTATTATAATTTAGTGGTATCTAATAGCGGAACTAAAATATTGCAAACTGTTGGTGGTACATTAACTATAAATAATAATTTAAGAATAGAAGATAATGCTATTCTTCAAATAGGTAATACAGAAACTTTAAACGGTACAGCTTCATTAGAAATGGAAGGTAATTCGATATTAAGAATTTTAAAATGTAGTGGTCCTGCTCAACCAGAATTAACAGGAACATATTCTTTATATGGTGGCACTATTGAATTAGCAGGAAATTGTAATCAAATTTATAATTCAACACCAACAGGAGCTACTACAGTAAATAATTTAATTCTTTCAGGTTCAGGAAATAAGAATATAAGTGGAATAAATAATTTTAATGGTGATTTTATTATATCTGGTAATGCTATATTAAGTTCAAATTCTTTTTTTACTCAGAATTGTGAAAAATCTTTTATTTATAACTCATCTGCAATTTCAACGCTTTCGAATAATATAAATATTGGTAATTTAGAAATGCCAAATACAACAACAGGGACACTAAATGCATCGAGCTATACAATTACTGTTTGCGGAAGTTATTGGCGTTATAATGGTGGTACTTTTAATCCACAAACTTCTACTATAATATTTAACGGAGAAACATCAATTGAAGGGAGTTTAACACCATTGTTTAATAAATAATGATAAAAAACTATATGCACATATTTCTCAAACAACTATTAGAGGTAATTTTACAAATAACGGAGAATTTTATCATAGAAATGGAACTATAGCTTTCGATGGTAATTCAACTATTTTTGGTAGTAGTTTGACTAATTTTAATAATTTAACTATTACTGCAAATGGAATATTAACGTCTCATTCATATATTATTTATATTGAGGGAAATTTTACTAATAATAGAACATTTAATCATAACAACGGTACAATTATTTTTTCTGGTAATAATTCTGCAATTTTATCTGGGAGTGTAGTAACTACTAATTTATATCGAGTAATTATAAATAAAAGTTTATCTTCTGCTGTTGTTACTCAAAATTTATCAACCGTATCTATTGTTAATTCATTTGAATTAAATGAAGGAATTTACGATGTTGGTACTAATACATTAAATGGTGCAGGTAACTTAACTATTATAGGTGGAGAACTTAAAATAGCAAAACTTACCACTGTACCAGAAATTACTGGAACGTATTCTATTACAGGTGGGACAGTAACTTTAAATGGTGCTGGTAATCAAATTTTACGTACTTCGGCAACAGGTTCTAATACATATTTTAATTTAATTTTCTCAAATGCTGGTAATAAAACAATAACTAATCTTTTAACAATAAATGGTGATGTTGTTGTTTCTGGCTCTGCTATATTAGTAAACAATTCAGTTTTTACTCAAAATCCTAATAAAACATTTTATTATCAATCGTCTGGAAATTCTATTATAGTTAATTCTATAAATATTGGAAATTTTAACCAAAATAATGGAATTATAACAGTAAATACAGGCATTAATGTAAATATTAGAGGTATAAACTATTATAAAACTAGCAATGGAGCAGTTACTTTAAACGGAACAGCTATAATATTTTTCAATGGTTCGGGAATACAATTTTATTTTGATAATAGTTCTTTACCAAATTTAACAAATGTTACAGTTAATAATTCAAATGGTTTAGTTTTAAATAGTGATTTACGAATAACTAATAATTTGAATTTGCAAAGTGGTGCAATTAGAACACAAAGTTATGAAGTTTATATGGTAAATAATACGCACTCTATAAACAGAACAAATGGGTTTATAAATGGATGGCTGACATGTAATTTGCCATCAGGCGCATATAATAAATTATATCCTTTAGGTTGTAATAATACTGATTATA
>JBBIKO010000069.1:4646-8320 GCA_037445415.1 Bacteroidota bacterium | reverse complement strand
GGGTTTGGCATTTGACAACAATAAGAAGAACCTATATCATAAACTGTAATTGTTTGCTGAGTTGGAGAACTATTGCAACCTCCTTCTGATACAGTTAAAGAAATATTATAATTTCCTGAATTATTCCATGTTATTTGGTGTGGACCTTGTCCCGTCCCCCCCGAAATAATAGTAGCACCTGAAAAGTTCCAGCTATAATTAGCAGAAGGTGAAGCATTACCAGTATATGTAACAGTAACAGTTTCGCCTGCACATATAGGTGTATTTGCTGTAAAAGTAGAAGTTGGATTAGGAATAATATTAACTACTACATTATCAGTTGCAGTTTGATTACAAGCATCAGTTACAGTTACATTATATTGTGTAATAGATGAAGGCGAAACCTGTATTGATTGTGTATTTCCACCATTACTCCATTGATACTCAAATGGTGGTGCCCCTCCTGTGAGAGTTGCCGTAAGTGTAGCAGGCAACGACGATTGACATAATGTTTGATCCTGACCTGCATTAACACTTATAGAACTATTATCTTGAAAATATATAGTATCTCTCTTTGTATTTCCGCAAGCATCAGTTCTTGTTAAAACAATATATTCTAATCCTTCTGTTAAACCATCTAAATTAGGTGTAACTGTTATACTATTTGAAGTTTGACCAGCAGGAATAGTAATCTGATTTGGAATTGTATTACAATCTACTCCATTTGTTGCATTTCCAGAAATTGTCCAACTAATAGAAGCGGGTGATGATGGAGGAATGGCAGTAGAAGCCGTAATTACTGCATAAGAACAACCTTCAACAGCAGGAGCACTTCCATTTGAATAAGTAATAGATAAATCTATAGCATCAGTAGCTAAAGAATTACGTTGTAGAAACACACCCGAATCGAACGCTTGATCTCCTACATCAGCTATAGCAATTTTTATTGTATATTGTTGACAAGGCACAACATTTAACTGAGCAATCAAAGGTGTGGTAAAACCATCAAAAACTGGTTGATTTCCTGAACCATCATTATTTACAAAATATTGGCTATATGAACCACTATTAACATTATTAATTGTAACAGGAATAGTTGTATTTGGAATTAATGCAATATTAACATTATTATAATTACCACCACCAGGGTTAGGACCACTAACAAAAAAACCAAATCCATCATTATATCCAGAACCAACCCATTCGGGATATTCTTCACTTCCAAAAACATATCTAAACATTATAGGTGAATCTAAAGGAATAAAATCGAACGATAACATTGCACCATCATAAGAAGTATTACCTGAAATTTGATTTATTTGTGGAATTCCTGGCATTCCTAACAGATCACTCATAAATACATTCCCAGTTTGAGCAACATTTTGCACACAACCTGTTGCTAAAACAATTCCTGATGTCATTCCTAACGCAGTTGTATTTCCATTTGAAAAATAAGCTATTTGACTACATCCTGTTCCACCTGTTGACCCTTGAAACGAAATATTGGTTACTGTAATTCCTCCCCCTATGAAAAAATCTTGTACTAATTGCTGTACTGTATAATTAGAATTTATTTGTAATTGTGAATAAACATTAATATGCATAAAAATTATTAAAAAAAATATATTAATTCTAGTCATAAAAAAAGTTTTATGAAATGACGAATAAAATAAAAAAAAGTTGCCTGTAGTTTATAAAACTTTGTAAAAAAAGAAAAAATTGTTAGTTTTCTTTAAATTTATATGGAGTTTAAAATACAAATATTTTGCTAATTTTGCGGTCATAATTTTTTTTATGACAAACTTAAATACCCGATACAATTTCAACGAAGTAGAAGAAAAATGGTATTCATACTGGTTGAATAACAAATTGTTCGAATCAAACCCCGATAATAGAGAGCCTTATACAATTGTAATTCCGCCTCCAAATGTTACTGGTGTGCTTCACATGGGACACATGCTCAATAATACCATACAAGATGTGCTCATACGTTATGCATGCATGCACGGTAAAAATGCTTGCTGGGTACCTGGTACCGACCATGCTTCTATTGCAACTGAAGTAAAAGTTGTTTCTAAACTCAAATCAGAAGGTATTGAAAAAAGTAAGCTAACAAGAGAAGAATTTTTAAAACATGCATGGGAATGGAAAGATAAACACGGAGGTATAATACTTGAACAATTAAAAAAACTTGGTGCCTCATGTGACTGGAGACGTACTTGTTTTACAATGGACACTCATTATTACGAAAGTGTTATAAAAGTTTTTGTCGATTTATATAATAAAGGTTATATATACAAAGGAACTCGTATTGTTAATTGGGACCCACATGCTAAAACCGCTTTATCTGATGAAGAAGTAATATATAAAGAAGAACTTTCGACACTATATTTTGTAAAATACTATGTTGAAGGGACAAACGAATTTATTCCTGTTGCTACAACTCGCCCCGAAACTATACTAGGCGATACAGCCTTATGTGTTCATCCAAACGACGAACTTTATAAAAAGTTTCATGGCAAAAATGTAATTGTTCCTCTCGTTAACAGAGTAGTTCCAATTATTACAGACGAATATGTTGACCAAACATTCGGTACAGGTGCCTTAAAAATTACTCCTGCACACGATCCTAACGATTTCGAACTCGGTATTAAGCACAACTTAGATGTAATAGATATTTTAAATGATGACGGTACACTTAACGATAAAGCTCAATTCTTTATTGGAACAGATAGATTCGAAGCCCGTAAATTAGTGGCAACTGAACTAAATAATCGCAACTTGTTAATTAAAACACAAAATTATACAAATAAAATTGGTTATAGCGAACGAACACACGTTGTAATTGAACCTAAAATATCAAGCCAATGGTTTTTAAAGATGAAAGAACTTGCACAACCCGCACTCGAAAATGTTATGAACGATAATATAAAACTTTTTCCATCAAAATTTAAAAATACCTATCGACATTGGATGGAAAACATCAAAGACTGGTGCATTAGCCGTCAACTTTGGTGGGGACATCGAATACCTGTATGGTACATTTATAACAACAAAAACGAATTTGTTGTGGCAAACAACGAAAAAGAAGTTTTAAAAATTGCAAGAAAAAAATATCCTAATATTGAGCTTTCTGACTTATATCAAGACGAAGATGTTTTAGACACTTGGTTTTCTTCGTGGTTGTGGCCTATTGCAGTTTTCGATGGAATTCTTAACCCAAACAATAAAGAAATAAGATACTATTATCCAACAAACGATTTAGTTACCGCACCTGAAATTTTATTTTTTTGGGTAGCACGTATGGTCATTGCCGGCTATGAGTATGTTAATGAAAAACCATTTAACAATGTATATTTAACTGGTATTGTTAGAGATAAAATGGGACGAAAAATGTCCAAGTCGCTTGGCAACTCTCCCGACCCATTAGAACTCATAAACAAGTTCGGAGCTGATGGCGTTCGAGTTGGGATGCTTTTGTGTTCTCCTGCTGGCAACGATTTACTATTTGACGAAAGTTTAACAGAACAAGGAAGAAATTTTAGCAACAAGATTTGGAACGCATTTCGTCTTTTAAAACAATGGGAAGTTGATGAAGACGCCTTACAACCAGATTATGCAATTAAAGCAATTATTTGGTTTGAGCAAGCATTAAACAAAACTATTATTAACATAATAGATGACTTTTCGAAATA
>JBBIKO010000069.1:0-4567 GCA_037445415.1 Bacteroidota bacterium | reverse complement strand
TCATGGTATTTAGAAATAATAAAACCACCATTCGGACAAAAAATTGATATTACAACTTATAAAAAAACAGAAGATTTTTTTGATTATTTATTAAAATTGCTTCACCCATTTATGCCATTCATTACAGAAGAGTTGTGGCATCAACTTCAAAATCGCAAAGAAGGTGAATCTATTATGATAACTACTTATCCTACTGCTTCTTCGTTTAATGATAATATTCTAAAGCAATTTGAAGAAGTAAAAAACATTATAACGAATATTCGAAATTTAAGAACGGAAAAAAATATTCCATTCAAAGAAAAACTCAATTTATACATAAATACAAATGAAGAAATTTATAAATTGAAGTCGTTTTTGTCAATTATATTAAAACTGGGAAATATTGAAAAATTAGAATACGGAAAGCCAACAAATACAGCTATTTCTTTCCTTGAGCAAACTATAGAATATACCATTCCAATAAATAAATATCTTAATACAGAAGAAGAAATTATTAAAATTGAAAAAGAAATAGAATATTACGAAGGATTTTTATCGTCAATCAATAAAAAATTTAATAACGAGCAGTTTATAACAAAAGCACCAAAAAACATCATAGAAAATGAAAAAATGAAAAAAAATGATGCAGAAATTAAACTCAACAAATTAAAAAAACAACTAGAACAACTAAAATACATAAATAAAATATGAAAATAATACTTTCGATAATACTTTTATTCATCTTGTTTTTTTCTTGTACCACTAAAAAAACAGAAGAACAAAATTCTGTTTCAATCAAACAAGACACTATAACGTACTCAGAATATAAAATTTCTAAAATTTACTACACTTTAGAAGATGGCACAGTAAAAGAAGAGAATCAAAACATTGAATTTAGATATAGTAATAAATCCGTAGAAGTATTTTTCCCTGATAGTTCTTGGACGTTCGATATACTAAATATTGAAAATAAAACAGAAGGCATTACAATTCATATAAAAGACAAAAAATATAGAAAGTATAAAGAAATATTTATTTCTTCGGGTGAATTACCAATTATTACTTTCGTTACTAACACAAATACAAGTAATCTAACATTAATGTAAAGCTTATGAAAACGCAAAAAATAAAAATAGGAATAACACAAGGCGATATTAACGGGATTGGGTATGAAATAATTTTAAAAACACTATCTGAAAATTACATTTCAGAGCAATGCATCCCAATAGTTTATGGCTCATCAAAAATTGCAGCTTATTATCGTAAAAATATTGGACTCGATAATTTTAGCTTCAACTTAATTAAACATCCATCTGAAGCAAACCCAAAACGACCAAACCTAATAAATGTTTTAACCGACGAATACAAAGCAGAACCTGGAATACATAGCGTAAACAGTGGAAAAGCTGCTTTCATCTCACTCGAAAGAGCTTCCGAAGACTTAAAAAAAGGTTATTTAGACGCTATTGTAACTGCACCTATTGACAAATATGCAATTAAACTTGCAAATTTTGATTTTCCTGGACATACAGAATTTTTACAACAAAAATTTAATTCGCAAAATGTTTTAATGTTTTTAATATCAGAAAACCTAAAAATAGCTACAGTTACAGGACACTTACCTTTAAACGAAGTTAAAAATAATATAAACAATTCTATAATTTTAGAAAAGTTAAAAATCCTAAACCAAAGTTTAATAAAAGATTTTGGAATAAACAAGCCTAAAATAGCTGTATTAGGCTTAAATCCTCATGCTGGTGATAACGGAATAATTGGAAATGAAGAAAAAGAAATTATTATTCCTGCTTTGAAACAAGCAAGAGAAGAAAAAATAATGGCAATGGGTCCATATTCATCAGACGGTTTTTTTGCAAATATATCATTTAAAAAATTCGATGCTGTTTTATCAATGTACCACGACCAAGCTTTAATACCTTTTAAATTATTAGCTTTTGAAACAGGTGTTAATTATACTGCTGGTTTACCAATTATTAGAACCTCACCTGCACATGGAACTGCTTTCGATATTGCCGATAAAAACATGGCAAATGCTACTTCTTTCAGACATGCATTATTTACAGCTATTGATATATACAAAAAGCGAATGGAATACATTGAATATACAAAGAACCCTGTAGAAACATCTAAAAAAGAATCAACCAACGAATAATTTATGTACGAATATATACGTGGTAAAGTAGTTGAAATTAGCCCAACGTTTGTAATTTTAGAAACTTCTAATATCGCTTATCGAATAGAAATTTCTTTACAAACATATACTTCAATTTTACCATTAAAAAATCAAGAAGTTTTACTTTACATTTATTTTATCATCAGAGAAGATGCACATATACTATACGGTTTTAGTTCAAAACTAGAACGAGACTTTTTTAAACTATTAATTTCAGTTAGTGGTATAGGTGCAAATACTGCAAGAACAATACTTTCTGCTACTTCTTGCAATGAGCTTTTAAGCTATATTCAACAGGAAAAAGTATATGAACTTAAAAATATTAAAGGAATTGGACAAAAAACAGCAGAACGGTTAATAGTAGAATTAAAAGATAAAGTTGTGAAAGTTGAAAGTAGCGAAGAAATTTTTACACCTTTGCACAATACAATTAAAGAAGAAGCGTTATCAGCATTGGTTATGTTAGGATATTCTAAAAATATTGCCGAAAAAATATTAGATAAAATATTGAAAAATAATTCAAACTTATCTACTGAAGAACTTATTAAACAAGCACTTAAACTAATGTAAAGACTTTGAAAGTTATTTGGACACATATAATTTTCTATTCTATTTTGTTCTCAATTTACCCCCTTGTTTGGCAAAAGCCTTATACAATAAATAATATTTATGAAAAACATATTGCTCCGCCCGACACGGGTAAAAAAGATAGTTTGCAAACATTACCTTTTCCATTTAAAGACCAGGGTATTTTACCAGGCTCTGACGAAGGATATGAATCAAAACTTTATCTTCAAAAGCCATCAAATATTAAATTAGATGTAGAATACGACCATAATAACAACGAATTTACAGTTACAGAAAAAATAGGTAATTTACATTATCGTTATCCTCAAGAATATAGCTATGAAGAATATAAAAAAGAATATTTCGATAAAGCTTTAAAAAGTTACTGGATACAACGATTTATGTCAGAAAATTTCGAACATAAATCGTCACTTGTACCACAAATAAAAATTCCAGGACAAGCATTTGAACAAATTTTTGGAACAAATATAATTGACATTAAACCACAAGGATTTGCAGAACTGATATTTGAATTAAAATACAATAAAAATGATAATCCGGCACTACCATTAAGAGAACGTAAAACATTTACATTCGATTTTCGTGAAATTATTCAAATGAGCGTTAGCGGAAAAATTGGCGATAAATTAGAAATATCAACAAAATACAATACCGAAGCATCTTTCGAATTTGAAAATAAAATGAAGCTGGCATACGAAGGCAAAGAAGATGAAATAATAAAAAAAATTGAAGCTGGTAACGTCAGCTTACCATTACAAGGATCTTTAATAACAGGAAGCTACACTCTTTTTGGCTTAAAAACAGAACTTCAGTTCGGAAAACTTACAGTTTCAAATATTTTCTCTCAACAAAAAGGAAAATCTCAGGTAATAGAAGTTCAAGGCGGGGCTCAGGTTAGCGAATTTAACGTATGGGCAGATCAATACGAAGCCAACAAACATTTTTACCTTGGAAAATTTTTCTATGATTACTACGATAATTTTCTCGAAAATCTTCCCGTAATTGGTGGCGGTATTACAATTACCAGAATGGAAGTTTGGGTAACAAATAAACAGGGAAATACAACAGACACCAGAAATGTTGTAGCTTTTGCTGATTTAGGTGAAGGTCTTGCTCCTAACGGCACATCAAATATTCATTCTAACCAAGTATCATTAAACCCATTTATTAACGTACCTTTTCCACAAGACACTATCAATTCTTTGTCATCAATCGAATATCAATTCCCAGATATAAGAGATATTTCAAAAATATCAAATATTTTACATCAAAACCAATTTGCCCAAGGCACAGATTATGAAAAAATAGAATCAATGCGTATGTTAAATCCTTCGGAATATACATTTCATCAAAACTTAGGTTATATTTCGTTAAATTCTGCTCTTAACTCAGACGAAGTATTAGCCGTAGCATACGAATATGTCGTAGGTGGTAAAACATATCGTGTTGGTGAGTTTTCTAATTTTGTTGCTGCTCCGGGTACTTTAATTCTAAAACTAATAAAACCAACTTCACTCAGTCCTAAAAATCCAACTTGGCGATTGATGATGAAAAATATTTATTCAATTGGTGCTTATCAGGTAAATAATCAAGATTTTATATTGGATGTTTGGTACCAAAACGATAAAACAGGCTCAGCAACACAACAAGTACCTGCAGGTAACATCAAAGATAAAAAATTGATCGAAGTACTTCAATTAGATAATTTGAATAATAATTTAGACCCAGTTAAAGACGGGCGTTTCGACTTTATAGATAAAGTAACTATCAACTCATCCAACGGAAGAATTATATTCCCTGTAAAAGAAC